>JACDEN010000385.1 GCA_013816415.1 Planctomycetota bacterium | reverse complement strand
ATGCTCACCGGTGCCGCACGTTGCGGCGATCATGACCACCGCCACGAGCACCGCCGCATCGAGCAGGACGAACGTGGCGACGGTTCCGGTCCAACCGTCCCAGCGGTGGGGCTGGCGGGACGCCCTGGGCCCGACCTCGGCTGCGGCGGGAAGCCGGCGGACGAAATCCACCGGGGCGACAGCAGGATCAGCAGTATGATAGGCGGGCGCAGGATCGACCATGAACCATGGCATCCTAGCGGGTGATGCGACTGCGCCAGTCCTCCCGATCGCCGCGGTGCGAGGCCTCTAAGATGCCGGCGCGAGCGCCGGTCGGCCTGCCACCCAGGGTGGTTTCCGGTGTACACTGCGGTGGTGCCTGCCAGCGAGACCATCCAGATCCGGCGCAAGATCACCAAGGGCAACCTGCTCTTCGGCGATTACACGCTGCTGCACGTGGTCGCCCAGGGCCGGATCAGCGTGATCTGCGAGGCCGAGCACAACTCGCTCAAGCGGGTGGTGGCTCTGAAGATGGTCAATCCCGACCACGCCGAGCGCGAGGGCTTCAGCTTCGCGGTGATCGAAGGATTCCTGCGCGAGGCCCGCATCATGGCCTGCATCGATCATCCCAATGTGGTGCCGATCTATCATGGCGGCACCATCGGCCAGAACCCGTTCATCTCGATGCGCCTGGTGCGCGGCGGCGACCTCGAGAAGCGGGTGACCAGGCACGGGCATGTCAGCCACGACTGGGCATTGCGCCTGGCCACCGAATGCGCGTCGGGTCTGCAGGCCATCCACGCCGCTGGCTACATCCACGGTGATCTGCGACCGGCCAATATCATGCTCGAGAAGGACGGCCTGGCGCGCATCACCGATTTTGGCGTCGCGGTGCCGCGCGAGGGAGCGGCGATCCCAGGCGAGGTGGCGGGCTCGCCGAACTACCTGTCGCCGGAACAGCGCGCATCCGGCGCCATCGATCCACGCGCCGATCTCTACGGCCTCGGAGCGAGCCTGTTCTTCGCCACCACCAGCGAACATCCGGCGCTCCTGGAAACGCCGGAGAGCGTGCTCACGTCGGTGCATCGCTCGCTGAACGTGGCCAAAGGACGCGACGCGCGCATGTGCCAGGGATTGGCTTCGATCATCGGCCGCCTCCTGATGCCCACTGCCGCCGACCGCTACGGCATGGCTGAAGAGGTCCTGCACGATTGCCGCCTGGTGACCAACGGCAGCGATCCGGAATTCGCGCTCGGCACCGGCCGCGGCCGGAAGGAGTTCTTCTTCGGCTGGAAGAAGGACGAGAAGCCCATCGACCTCGACGCCGACCCGTTCGGCGAGTGACGGTATCCGCGCCGCCGAGCGCATTCATGGTTTCACCGACGTCGGACGTCGGACGATCCAAATTGGCGGACAGGGGGGGATTCGAACCCCCGAACGAGTTTCCCCGTTACGCGCTTTCCAAGCGCGCGCATTCGGCCGCTCTGCCACCTGTCCAGATGGGAGGCGCGACTATGGGTACCGCGCGGAACAGGTCAACGTCGGTAGCAAGGAGGCGTTCCTACGTCCTGTGTGCTCCGTTCTGCGTTGGAGGCGGAAAGGGCGGTGTGGTGGATGGATTCCCGCGTTGCATCATCGACGGCCAGTCGACGCATGACCCCTGTGGTCGGAACGAGAACGCAGAACCCCGAACCCAGAACGATCGGCCATCCCGGTCCGTCAATAATCGATGTCTTCGCGCAGCGGCTGGTAGTCGTTGAAGACCGCCGCGGGATAATCGCCCGCGCTCGGCACGTCGGCGTCGCCGAAGGTGGGGTCGTGGGCACAGGTGGCGAAGCGCTTCACATGGTTCTTGAGGTCGATCCATTCCTTGCTGCCGTAGGCGACGAAGCGCTTGAATCCCATCTCGAGCTCGGCGACCTCCTCGTCGGTGTGCTGGTAGAAATGCTTCAGGTCTTCGATCGCCAGGTAGCCGACGGCGATGTTGGTGCGCCAGAAGCGCTTGGTCTCCTCGCTCAGCGGCCGGATCTCGCGCTCGTAGGTCTCGAAGAAGCGCTCGACATCGAGCATCAGTTTCGGGATGAGTTCGAGCTGCGAGCGCTTGTAGCGATAGATATCGGCTTCGAGGCGTTCCGCCTCCCACACCGCATGCGTGACGAAGCGGCTCGCATCCGCGACCAGGCGCTCGAATTCGCGTTCGCGCCACTGCGTATAGCGGTAGACGTCGTCGATCAGCCGCGGAACGGTCGCCTTCTCGTAGCGATAGAACGCCGCGCAGTCGACGAGCATCCGCTTTCCTTCGATCGCCGCATGGGCGCGGAAGCGGTCGACGTCGTCGACGAGCTTGTCCCAATCGTCGAGATTCGCGGCGAACCAGTCGCGGCCGTCGCGGACCAGCCGACGGTATTCGCGGTCCCGCCACAGCAGGAACTGCCGCACGTCGATGTCCAGGTTGGCGACCTCCCAGCGCGATTGGACGTAGAAGCGCTTCAGATCCTGACGCAGCGGCGTCAGTTCGCGGCCCTGGTATTCGATCCAGATGGTGACGTCCATCACCAGATTGCGCCACTCGGGGTCGGCCTTGGCCAGGAAGTTCAGGATGTCCTGCTGCGCGCGCGGGAAATTCTGGACGTTGTAGCCGTAATAGCGCGCGACGTCGGTCGTCAGCTTGGCCACCTGCTCCCACTCGTAGAGCAGGTGGTAGGCGAACTCGTCGCGGAGGTTCCACCATTCGCGCTTGCGCCACTCGATGAAGCGCACGGCGTCGAGCGGAAGCTCCTTGACCAGCAGCGCGTTGGAGACCGCGAAGCGTTCGATATCCACTTTGACTTTCGCGACTTCGGTCGCCGAATGCGCGCCGAAGCGATGCAGGTCGTCGACCATCTCGTTCCGCTCGCGGCAGCAGCCCGCGAGCAGGGCCATCGCACCGGCCAGCAAGAGGATCATCCGCATCCCGGTCATGCTAGACCGGCCCGAGCAGCCCACAATCAGGCCACTCCGAGGGGGTGGGGGGTGTGTGGTTCGGAGAATGGAATGGTTCTGAGTTCTGAGTCCTTGGTAAGGCACCTGGACGCAAAGAGTGCCGAGGCTGAGCAGAACCGGCGACCCATCCCTCTTGCCGCCTCGCACCGCCACCCATACTCCCCCGCGCACAGCCGGAATCTGGGAGTCGAGTGCCACCGAATCTGGTCAGGCCTTGACGGGAGCAGCCATAAGGCGGTTACCGACGTCCCGGACACTCTGGCTGTGCGTTTTTGTTTATCGTACTGGGTTCGGGGTGCTCAGTCCTGAGTCTGTTCTCACCGTCGCTGTCGACCGAGAACGCAGTACCCAGAACCCAGAAACCCCATCTCTCCCACGCTGCCCTCCGTTCGTACTTCCGGGTCCTGACTTCTGAGTCTCGCTGCAGTCGACGCAGCACCCAGAACGCAGCACGCAGAACCGTCCCTACAACGGCCCCGTCATGATCGCCGCCGTCCATTTCCGTTCAAACCCCGCTTTCGCATACAAGGCGTTCGCCGCCTCGTTGTCGGCGAGCACCTCGAGTCCGATCGATCGCGCCTGCAGCTTCGCCTCGGCGACCAGGATTCCGGCCAGCAGTCTGCGGCTGAGCTTCCGGCCGCGGTTCTGGCGCTCGATCGCGATCATCTTCAGCCAGCTGCGCATGCCGACGCCGTCGACCGCGGCGGCGCCGACGATGCGGTCGCGGTCCTCGATCAGATAGTGGCGGAAGCCTTCCGCTTCGCGCTTCGCCAGCCCGGGTTGGCAGTGGTCGCCTTCAGGGAAGGACTCGACCAGGATGCGTGCGACCGCCGGATGGTCGACCTTGGTCGCGCGCCGGAAGCCGGCGACCTCGGCGGTCGCCAATCGCACCAACTCGCGTTCATAGAGGTGGTTCTCCTTCCACGCGGAGAATCCGTGCCCCTGCATGATCGTGCGCGCGGCGCGGTTCCGGGTGTCGACCAGGCAGCGCATGCTTTCGTAGCCCGCCGAGCGCAGCGCCACCCGCGCCTCGCGCATCAGCTTCGCGGCGATCGGCTTGGCGTTTCCGCGCTCGGTGGCGGCAGGGCCCCA
>JACDEN010000384.1 GCA_013816415.1 Planctomycetota bacterium | reverse complement strand
CCGATGCCGTGACCTGGCTCGCGTTCGCGCGCCGGCTCGAGGTGCAGGGGAATTTCCACCACGCCGCCGCCGCCTATCAACAGGCATTGATCCGCGATCCCTACCACCGCGAGGCGCGGGTCGGTCGCGCCGAGACGCTGGCACGCGCGGACGACGCCGAGGAGCTCTACCGCTTCCTGCACGAGCTGGTGTTCAGCGATCCGCAGCTGACGCTCGAGCTGCTCGGCCGCGCGACGTTCGCGCGCTACCTGCCCGCGCCGCGCTTCCGCGCCCTCGCCGACGAGGCGCGCACCCAGGCGATCGATTGAATGGCCCGTGTACTGGTTGCCGGCGGGGCGGGGTTCATCGGCTCGCACCTGTGCGAACGGCTGCTGCGCGACGGCCATGCGGTGTGGTGCGTCGACAACGGCAGCACCGGCGATTGGGCGAATGTCGCGCACCTGCGCGCGCTCCCGCGCTTCGAGGCGGTCGTCCACGATGTCGTCCAGCCGCTCGACCTGGCATGCGACTGGATCGTCAACCTCGCCTGTCCGGCCTCGCCCGAGAAGTACCAGTCGGATCCCGTCGGCACCATCACCACCAGCGTGGTCGGCGCGCTGAACCTGCTCGGGCTCGCGCGCGCGACCGGTGCGCGGCTGCTGCAGGCGTCGACCTCGGAGGTCTACGGCGATCCGGCCGTCCATCCGCAACCCGAATCCTATTGGGGCAACGTCAATCCGATCGGACCGCGCAGCTGCTACGACGAAGGCAAGCGCTGCGCCGAAGCCCTGTGCTTCAGCCACCACCGGCAATTCGGCGTCGACATCCGCGTGGTGCGCCTGTTCAACACCTACGGCCCGCGCATGCAGCCCGACGACGGCCGCGTGGTCAGCAACTTCGTGGTCCAGGCGCTGCTCGGCCGCGATCTCGCGATTTACGGCGACGGCAACCAGACGCGCTCGTTCTGCTACATCGACGACCTGGTCGAAGCCCTGGTGCGCGCGCTCGCGCTGCCGCCGCCGTGCACCGGACCGATGAACCTCGGCAATCCCAGCGAGTGCACCGTGCTCGACCTCGCGCAGACGGTGATCCGCCTGGTCGGCTCGCGCTCGCGCGTGGCGCCGGGGCCAGCGCTCGCCGACGATCCCCGTCGCCGCCGTCCGGATATCGCGCTTGCAGAGCGCCTCATCGATTGGCATCCGGAGATCACGCTCGCGGCCGGCCTCGAACGCACCATCGCGCATTTCCGCGGCGTGCTCGGCTCGCGCTGCGTGCGCACGGGCGGATGACGCCGCGCGAGCGCGCAGCGCCTACACGCAATCGTCGATGACGATGATCTCCTTCGTGCGGATCAGATAGACGGAGCGGGCCTGGACCACGATGCGGTAGCCGTCGAAATCCGGCCACAGCGTCTTCACGGATTTCCCGGCGCGCAGATCCCACAGCTCGACGCGTCGGTTGATCCACAGCACGAAGCGCCCCGGCGTCGGGGTGGCGTAGATGTCGCGGTATCCCGCGGGGAAGTCGCGCATCGCCTCGGGAGCGGGCGTGCGCAGATCGGCGATGGCGATCGCCGCCCAGCGATCCTTGGCCGTGCCCCAGCTGAGCGGCGAGAAGGTGCACAGCCAGCGTCCGCGTCCGAGCGCGCCGATCACCCGCACCAGCTCGGTGCCCTCGGGCGCCTGAGCCACGGCCGAGACCGACAGGTCGTCGGCCGCGATGCGCGCGAGGTGGCAGGTGCGGCTGGTCGGCGGCGCGCTCGACTGGTCGGCGTGGAAGGTGCTCGCCGCGAGCAGCGCGCGCGCCTTTCGGTCGTATCCCAGCCCCATCACCTTCTGATCGGGCAGCGGGTCGCGTGCGTAGGTGGCGAGGCCGGTCGTCGTGTCGTACCTGGTCAGGACCGAGCCGAGCTTGCCGTACCCGGCGCTGCATGCGTAGTAGAGGTTGCGACCGTCGGTGGCGTTGGCGACCGGTCGTAGTCCGCCAGGCGCCTTGGCGACCACCCGCGGATTCTCGGGGAAGCGCGCGGGCCGCCGCGGATCGTAGGCGGTGAGCTCGCCGCCGGTGTAGGCGGCCATGTAGACGATGCCGCCGATCAGCCACGTGCGCAGCACCTCGCCGCTGCCAGGAGCGGCGCGTCCGTAGTCGACGCCGGTGCCGGTGGACAGCCGCGCCTCCCAGAAACGCTGGGTGATGAACGGCGTGCCCAGCAGGCGATCGCGGTCGATGCGGCATAGGCAGTCGACGTGGCCGATGCCGTCGGTCGGCAGCTCGCGCACCATCTCGAGCGCCCCGGTGGCGGCATCGATGCGGTGGAAGATCCCATAGGTGTTGACGACGATGAGTTTTCCCGACGCGCTGAGATTGATGTGCAGCACGTCGCAGTCGGGCACCGCGGGCAGGTCGCCGACCGTGCCGCGGTCGAGATCCCACGCCACCAGGCGAGCGTCGCCCTGCTCGGAAGTCGCGCCATAGGCGGTGCGGCCATGGCGCACCACCCAGGTGACGCCGCGTCGCGGCGCCTCGGTGTCGGTTTCACAGACGCCGGTTTTCGGGTCGTACCACCCTTGGCCGGGCAGATACCGCCTGCCGCGGTCGTCGGCGATCAGCCGGCGCGTGCTGTTGGCGGCGCTGTGGGCATCGATCGATGTCCGCAGCACCCGATGGCCGAGGGTCTCCGTTCGCGGATCCCACTGCACCATGCTCTCGCCCGGAGTCTGGAACAGCGCGCTCCAGGTGCCGTCGCCGTTGGGAAACGAGTCGCGCATGTAATGGTCGGGCGTGAAGCCGCGGTGGATGGTCACCGTCTTCTTTTTCTTGGTATCGAAGGAGAACGCGTCGATGCCGTCCTCGGCGTAGGCTGCCATGAACAGCTTGCCGGTCGGGGGATCGAGGATCATGCCCTGGAACACCAGGTTGCGAGCCGCGTCGGTCGGATAGGCGGTGAATGCTCCGCTGCTGAGCGTCAGACGCACCACCACGTCGAGCGTTCCGCACAGCCACAGCGTGTCGCCGTCGGAGGCGACCGCGCTCGCACTATAGAAACCGGGAAATTCCTTGCCGAACCGGTAGATGCGGTGGGTGCCCGCCTCGTCGACGAGGACGCCGAAGCACCCTTCGACCGCGTTGTAGCTCGACGTCCAGAAGCGGTCGCGGCCGGCGGCGTCGGCTCCGACCGCGATCAGCGGCGTGTTGACGAAGGGATCGCGCGTCCGCGGGATCGGCACGCGCTGATGGCGCGGCCTACGCACGGTGGCGGGTTTCTTCGCAGGTGTGCGCGGCATCGGATCCTCCGGCGGCTGGGCACCTGCCGTCGTAGCCTTCGGCGGCTCCTGACAATGGACGAGCACCCAATCGCCGGTGAAACGCCGGGAAATGTGCAAGGCCGCGCGGCATTCTGCCACGCCGATTGTAGCGGATCGCCAGCGACCTAGGTTTGCCGCCGAGGTCCGATCGATGGCCAGCGCTGTTTCCGCCGCCGTTCCCGCCGCCAGTCCGGTCAGCGCTCCAGGTCCCGGCGCGTGGGAGCTCGAGAGCACGCATCTCAACCGCCCGCTGAGCCGCTGGATGGTGGCGGTCCACTGTCCCGCATTCGAGCGCGGCTTCTCGGATGGCACGCGCCACTACGGCATGCTGCTCGAGCGCTTCGAGACCGCGGTGGTCGACGGCTTCCTGTACATCTGTCCGCGCGCCGTCGGCGCGCCCAAGGGCGCCAAGGGACCGCCGCCGCGGGTGATCTTCACGCTGCTGACCTGGCTGCATCCCGAGATCCGCCGCCGCAACCGGCGCATGGCCGAGGTCTTTGCGACCAAGGCCTGGCGCGAGGACCTGCGCCGCTGGGACGAGGACTGGAAGCCGGCGATCGCGCGCGACCTCACCGCCTTGCAGGCGGTCGATCCGACGAAGCTCGGCGACGCCGAGCTGGCGACCCATCTCGAAACCTGCCGCGTGGCGGTGGATCTCGCGATCTGGCGCCACCACCGGTTGAATCCCTGCGCGATGATCGCGCTCGGCGACTACCTGTCGCAGGTCGGCGCGTGGAGCGGACTGCCTGCGTCGGATCTGCTCGCGCCGCTGCGC
>JACDEN010000383.1 GCA_013816415.1 Planctomycetota bacterium | reverse complement strand
GTGGTGGCCAACCCCGGCGGCGCGCCGATCGAGGGCACGCTGTCCCTCACCTGCGGAGCCATGCTGCCGCAGGGCGCGCCCTGGACGTCGTCGTTCTTCCTCGGCGCCGGTTCCGCGCGGGTCGTCCAGTTCTATCCGCTGATCGAGCAGGAGCTGTCGTTCAAGCTCACCTGGTCGGGGAACGACGGCGCGCGCAGTGAACCGTTCGTGCTGCCCGAGCCGAAGCTCGCCGCGCCAGCGACCGTGCTGCTCACCGACGCCAGGTCGATCGGCAGCGATGGCGGCCATTTCGCGACTTTTCCCGACGAGTGGTTTCCGCCAACGATCGCCGCCACCGATGCGCTGGGTGGGCTGGTGCTCGACCACGCGCCGCGCTGGCAGCCGGCGCAGCGACGGGCGCTGCTCGATTGGGTCAGACGCGGCGGCACGCTGCACCGCTTGCGTGATGCGACTGGCCAGGACTGGCGTCTCGGCGACGAGCTCGCGGCGCTCGACCAGCAAACGCCGGACTTCCCGTGCGGATCCGGTTCGGTGCACCGCCACGACTGCGGCCGCCGCGACTTCACCCGCGGCCAGGGGGAAGCTCCGGAAGCTGCCGACGCTCCGTCCCAGACCGAATTCCAGTATGGGCGACGCTCGATGTGCTCGCTGGTCCAGACGCTGGCATCCGAGGTCCGGCCGCCGCACAACTGGACGCTGATCTACGGCATCCTCATCGGCCTGCTGGTGGTGGTCGGTCCGCTGCCCTGGCTGATCGCCCGCCGCGGTGTCGACGCGCGCTGGATCAATCTCGGCATGGTCGCTGCGATCGCGCTGAGCACCGTGGCTCTGTCGACCGTCGGCAGGCGCGGCCACGGCGAGCGGGCGTCGATGGTCAGCCTGTCCTACGCGCACGCGCTCGGCGACGGCGTCTACGACCTCAGCCAATGGACCAACGCCTTCGTCACCGCCAGCGACACCTACGTCATTGCGCACCACGGCGAGGACAACCTCTATGCGATTCCGGGAACCAACGATGTCGACGCGCAGATCACCTCCGCCGGCGGCGGCTGCCTGGCCGCGCGCATCCCGCTGTTCAGCTCGTGCTCCTTCATGCAGCGCGCACGGATGGCCGGACCCGCGGTGACCATCGGAATCGGATCCTCCGGAGGGTCGCCCGCGGGCAGCGCCCTCGCGATGCCACTGGACCTGATCAAGCCGCCTCCCGGCGCGCTGCACCACGCTTTCGCCATCAGCGGAAGCCAGGTGATCGATCTGGTCATCGGCAGCCCCTCCGAGAACGGCTCGCTGCGCCTGACCCCGATCGAGATCAATCGATCGGTGAAGAACCTGCTCGAGCAGGCGAACTCGACAACGGATTACAACGGCTGGGTCAGGTATCAGGATATCGATCAGGCGTTGGAAGCCCATTGGGAGGCCCTGCGCGCAGAGGTGGTGACCACCTTCGTCAACTCACGCCGTCCGCCGGGCGATGCGGGAGTCGGCCTCCTCAGCGTCTTCCTGGTCGCCGACCAGCCCCCTGAATTCCAGATGCCCGCCGCCGGACTGGCGCAGCGTGGGCGCGTCATCTACCGGATCGATGTGCGCTGTCCCGAGCGCGCCGCCGAGCAAGCGAAGGAAGAGCCATGAGCGACGTCGCGATCCAGGTCGACGACCTGCACCATTCCTTCAAGAAGCACCAGGCGCTGTGCGGCGTGACCTTCTCCGTTCCTGCGCGCTCGATCCACGGCTTCGTCGGCCCCAACGGCGCGGGCAAGACCACCACGCTCAAGGTGCTGGCGACCCTCTTGAAGCCCGACCGCGGCAGCGCGCGCATTTTCGGCGAAGACGTCGCCAGGATGGCGAAGCAGGTGCGCCGCCGCATCGGCTTCATGCCCGACCACTTCAGCATGTACCGGCAGATGACGGTGTTCGAGTACCTCGACTTCTTCGCCGCCGCCTACGGCATGCGCCTCGCCCAGCGCGACAAGGTCATCACCGACGTGCTCGGCCTGACCGACATGGGCGGCCGGCGCAACGACCTGATCAAGGGCCTGTCGCGCGGCATGCAGCAGCGCGTCTCGCTCGCGCGCGTGCTGGTGCACGATCCGGATCTGCTGCTGCTCGACGAACCGGCCTCGGGCCTCGACCCGCGCGCGCGCATCGAACTCATGGACATCCTCCAGGAGCTCAAGCGCATGGGCAAGACGGTGTTCATCAGCTCGCACATCCTCAGCGAGCTCGGCGACCTCTGCGACAGCGTCACCATCCTCGACCGCGGCACCGTCCAGTATTCGGGCGCCATGGCCGACCTGCTGAAAAGCGGCGGGGGCGACGGACAGGCCGCGTACGTGCTGGTGCTGCCGGCCGCCGACGAGGCGCTGCGCGCGGCGCTCGCCGAGCTTCCGGGCGTGACCAGGGTGGCGGCCGAGCCCGAGACCCCCAACCGCTATGTCATCGCCTTCGATCCCGCGCGCGTCACCACCTCGACGCTGTTGTCGGCCGCGCTCGCACGGGGCGCCAACGTGGTCGAATTCCGCGAGGACCGCCGGCATCTCAACCAGGCGTTCATGGATCTGACCAAGGCGGGAGTCCGCTCGTGATGTGCGTGACCACTCGTGCCCACGCCCGCCGGCCGGGCGCTTTGTGATCACCGCGACCACCGCGCTGTTCCTGCGCACGCTCCGGCTCGATACGCGCGCCTTCCGCGGCTACGGCCTGCGCGTGGTGCTCGGCGGCATGGTGCTGCTGATCCTGGCGTCGATGCAGTCGTTCTCCTTCACGCGCAGTGCCGCGGGCCTGGATCTCATCCGCACCATCGTGTGGTGCGCCTTCGCCTGCATCACCCTCGCCGGCCTCAGCCACTTCTGCTCGGCGATCACCGAGGAGAAGGAAGAAGGCACGCTCGGCCTGATGCGCATGGCCGGCCTCGATCCGGTGGCGATCCTGCTCGCGAAATCCACCGCGCGCCTGTGGGACGCGCTGCTGCTCACCGCCACCATGCTGCCGTTCGCGACCCTGGCGGTGACGCTCGGCGGCGTGTCGCTCGCGCAGGTCATGGCCTGCGCAGTCGCTCTCGGCGCCTACGTGTTCATGATCGCCAACATCGGCCTGCTGTGCTCGGTGGTCATGCGGACGACCCAGGCGGCGTCCTCGCTCGCGACCATGGTGCTGCTGGCGCTGATGTTCGGCCCATGGGTGCTCGCGGTGTCGGGCGCCAGCGGATCGATGGTGTTGGGGCCGCTCCAGCATGGGCTCGAGCAGGCGTCGGTGATGTCGCGGTTGAATGCCGTCCTGAACACCGGCTATAGCCAGGGCGTCATCGGTGCGCAGTGTTGGCTCGACGTTGCCATCGGAGCCACCTGCTTCGGCCTGGCGTGGCTCGCCTTCGACCGCTGCGCCGAGCGCGTCGGCGAACTCGCCCCCAGCAGCTTGGTCGTCCGGCGGAAATCACGGATGAACATCCTGTCCCCCGGACGGCCCGGCGTCGGTCTCGCCGCGGTGGTCTGGAAGGATTTCCACTTCCTCGCCGGCGGACGGCTGATGTGGGTGGTCAAGCTGGCGATGGCCGCCGGCCTCACCGCCTTCATTGCGTACCTCACCTCTGCGCGGATGGGGTCTTCGTGGGCGCAGTGCGGTCAATCGCTGCTGCTGATCGCCGTGCTGTGGTTCATCCTCGAGATCGGCATGCACCTGACGCGCATCTTCGCCTTCGAGACCCGGGGGCAGACGCTCGACGGCCTCGTCAGCCTGCCCTTCGACCTCTCATCCATCGCGTACGCGAAGCTGCGCTCGGTGGTTCCGGCGCTGGTGCCGGTGATCGCCTTCCTGCTGATGAGCGCGGTCATGACCGGCGGCTCGCTCTCCAACATCGTCGAGGCCCTGGCGCGCGAACCCGCAGCCCTGTGCGCCACCGTGGTGTGCGTGCTCTACTTCTGGCACACCTGCGCCTATATCTCGCTGGTGGTGCGGCGGGGCGCGCTGGCCGCCGCCATCGGCCTGATGATCCTGACCTACGTCGCCCTCCTGATCCCGATGATCGTGCTCAATGCGATCAGCTCGTCGGGAAGCGGCATCGGCTATTCGT
>JACDEN010000382.1 GCA_013816415.1 Planctomycetota bacterium | reverse complement strand
CCCTACGCCCTCGGAGCCCTCGCGCATGCCAAGCGCCTGTGCCCCGCCACGCTCACCGCGCTCATCTGCTGCACGCAGGATCCGCCCGCATCGCAGGCCGATCACGTGATCGCGCTCGCGACCGGACCCGAGATCCTCACCGGATCCACCCGTTTGAAGGCCGGCACCGCGACCAAGCTGACGCTGAACACCATTTCGACGACGCTGATGGTGCGCCTGGGCAAGACCTACCAGAACCTGATGGTCGATGTGCGCGCCACCAACACCAAGCTGCGCGACCGCGCGGCGCGCATCATCTCCACCCTCACCCCGCTGTCCCGCCCCGATGCCTTCGCGCTGCTCGATCGCGCCGGAGGCTCGGTGAAGACCGCGGTGGTGATGCAGCGCCGGGGGATGTCGCGCGAGCAGGCCGAGAAGCTGCTCGCGACCTGCGGGGGGAGGTTGGAGAAGGCGATCGGGGAATCGGGGGAGACGTCCGACATCTGACAGCGGACATGCGACGTCGACTGATCAAAGACGAACAGGTGAAGTTGCCAGTCAGAACGTCGGAAGTCGGACTCTACAAAAAGGACGTTGGACGTTTTGCGATCATCTTTGCAGCCTCGATCGCCCCGTAGGTGAAGATGATGTCCGCGCCGGCGCGACGCAGCGACAACAGGCTTTCCATCAGGCAGCGGTCGAAGTCGAGCCAACCGCGTTCGGCGGCGGCCTTCAGCATCGCGTATTCGCCGCTGACGTGGTAGGCGGCGACCGGCAGCGCGGTGGCCGCGCGCACCGCGCTCACCACGTCGAGGTACGGCAGGCCCGGCTTGACCATCAGCCAGTCGGCGCCTTCCTGCTCGTCGAGGGCGACCTCGCGCAGGGCTTCGCGGACGTTCGCCGGATCCATCTGGTAGGTCAGCTTGTCGGCGGGGATCTCAGCCGATGCGCGCGGGGCCGAGTCGAGGGCGGCGCGGAACGGTCCGTAGAAGGCGGAGGCGTATTTGACGCAGTAGCTGCAGATCGCGACCTCGGTGAATCCGGCGGTGTCGAGCGCCTCGCGCACCGCGCGCACGCGGCCGTCCATCATGTCCGAGGGCGCGACCACATCCGCGCCGGCGCGCGCCTGCGCGACCGCCATGGCGGCGAGGATCGGCAGCGTGGCGTCATTGACCACCCGGCCGCCGTCGACCAGCCCATCGTGGCCGTGGGATGAATAGGGATCCATCGCCACGTCGGTGATGACCACCAGCGTCGGCAGCGCCTGCTTGAGCGCGCGTACCGCGCGTTGGAGCAGCCCATCGGGGTTGACGCTCTCGGCGGCGCGCGGGTCCTTCTTCGCGTCGCTGATCGCGGGAAATAGCGCCACCGCAGCGACGCCCAGGCCGTGCGCCTCGCGCGCGCGCGCGACCAGGCGCTTGATGCCGAGCCGCGCGTGTCCCGGCATGGACGGGATCGGGGTCTCGGAGTCGTCCCCCTCCTGCACGAACAGCGGCAGCACCAGATGCGATGCCGAAACCGAGGATTCGCGCACCAGCGCGCGCAACCCCGAGGAGGCGCGGTTGCGCCGCGGACGCACCAGCATCAGGGGACCGCGGTCTCGTGATCGGATGCGGTCGGGTCGACGGTCTTCACCGCGGTCGGCGGCGTCGCGACCGCTGGGCCCCAGACCCGCAGCGGCAGGACCTCGGTGACCTCGTCCTTGTCGGTCGCGACCACGCGCAGGGTGTTGAGGCCCGGCTTCAAGGTGACGAAGGTCTCGTAGATGCTGGTCTGGACCTGGGTGTCCGGGCGTTTTTCCGTCGTGCTCGTGAGGACGCTGGCCGATTCGAGGTCGATCTTGTCCTCGTCCTGGAACAGCGAGACGAAGCGCGGGTTGTCGTCGGTGATCTTCACACGCAGCTTGAAGCGGTTGTCGCCCTGCGGCTCCATGGACTCGAGGGCGAGCGCGGGCTGGATCACCTTGCCCTCGGCGAGCGGCTGGTTGACCGGGATGGTCATGGTGTTGAACAGCGTCGAACGGTAGAGGCCCGAGACGTCGTCGGGAAAGACCTCCTCGGCGCGCACCTGCAGCTTGACCGATTCGGCGCTGAACGGCACGCCCTGGCCGCCGCGCTTGACCTCCTTCTGCACGGTGATCGGCACCTTGGCGGTCACCTCGCCGCCCATCGGAATGCCGCCGTCGAAGGTGAATCTGACTTCGCCGAGCTGGACGTAGGGATCGTCGGACTTGAACACGTACAGCTTCACCTTCGCCGACGGGGCGTCGCCGTCGTTGCGCACGGTGAGGTTGACCCGCGCGGTCTCGCCGGGATTCAGCTGACCATCGCCGCTCGGCTCCTCGAGGTGCCAGGAATAGCTGAAATGCGGGCGCAGGAGGCTCTTCACCTCGACCGCCACGGGCAGGCTGGTGAGCGGGGTGGCGACGCCGTCGACATAGACCTCGACGGTGAAGCGCTCCTCGCCGCTATAGAGGCGCGGCGGTACCTTGAACGCCATGACGCCGGTCGCCGATCCGCCGGCCGGCACCTTGCCGAAGAGCAGCTCCTCCTCCCAGAACGCGCTCATCTTGTCCGCCTTGACCAGGCCGAAGAGCCGCCCGGTATCGACGGTTCCCGCATTGGTGACCGTGAAGGACAACGACGCGGGGTCGCCGGCGGTGAGCGTCGCCGGACCGTTGAAGGACAGCGACAGCGAGCGCGGATCGGGCAGCGCCTTCGAACCCCAATCGACCGGCGGGGCGCGTTTCTCCAGCAGCGCCGCCAGCGACTGCGCCTCGGCCTCGGTGCATTTCGCGACCGGATCCCGGATGTGCTCGAGCAGGTATTGGCGCAGCGTGTTGGCCTTGCGGGCGGCGACCGAGTCCTCGGAGAAGTTCGGAACGGCCACAGCCTCGACGAGGATGCCGATCACCAGCGACGCCTCCTGGTCGGGATGGAAATCGCGCGCCGACAGGCTCGACTGCTTCTGCTGGTCCTTGGTCAGGTGCGGTGCGACCCAGCCGATCTCATAGGTCCCCTGGTGCTGGTACGGGCTGCGGTTTTCGAGCGCGAAATCGTCGTCGACCTCGCGATCGCGCGTGAAGGGAACCAGATCGACGGTGCCGTCCTCACGCACGCTGTGCCGCGTCAGCCGCAGATCCGGCGTGATGCCGACGTCCTGGATGGATACGCCGCCGGGTAGCTGATATTCCTGGATGGTCAGCTTGAGCTTGCTGCCGTCGTGCAGCGGCTTGACCGCCTGCACCGAGCCCTTGCCGAAGGTGGTGGTGCCGGCGACGACCGCACGATTGTTGCGCTGCAGCGCGCCAGAAAGGATCTCGGCCGCGCTCGCGCTGCCGCCCGAGACCATCACCACCATCGGCACATCGCCCAGGATCGGTGCGCCGCCGCTCTTGGAGATGTCGGCTTGGCCGTCGTTGGTCACCGTGCGCACGATCTCGCGGCCCTTGGGCAGGAAGAAGTTGCTGATCAGCTTCGCCTGGTCGAGCAGGCCGCCGCCGTTGAAGCGCAGGTCGATGACGAAAGCCTTCATCGGACCGGGCTGCTGCAGCTCGGTCAATGCGGCGAACAGTTCGTGAGCGGTGTTGGCGCTGAAGTCGTCCATGCGCACATAGCCGACGTCGCCGCTGCGGTAGGCGCGGGTCGATATCACCTGCACCAGGTCGCGCACGATCGGCAGGTCGATCGGTTCGGTGACGCCCTTGCGCTCGAGGGTGAGGATGACCGTGCTGCCCTTCGGGCCCTTGATGCGCTTGACCGCCTGATCGAGGCTCAGGCCCGCGGTCTTCTCGCTGTCGATGCCGAGAATGACATCGCCGTCCTCGACGCCCGCGCGGTCGGCGGGCAGCCCGGGCATGACGCGCTCGATGGTCACCACGCCCTCGTCCTGGGCGAGGTAGGCACCGATGCCGTAGAACTCGCCCTGGATCTCCTCGCTGAACTCCTTGGCCGGCTCGGGCGGCAGCAGCACGGTGTGCGGGTCGAGGCTCAGCAGCGCGCCGTTCATCAGTGCGTAGTCGAGATCGCGACGACGCGCCGGCGCGAAGTCGGCGGCGTCGACGCGGATGCGCACCTGCTCGATGATCTCCAT
>JACDEN010000381.1 GCA_013816415.1 Planctomycetota bacterium | reverse complement strand
GGTGGAGGATGAGCGAGGAGAGCGTTGGCGAGGGCATGAACAGGTAAACATAGCGGATTTGACCTGGTTCACCGGAATCCGGACTTCATACGGGAACTGACTGCGATGGATGTCCTCGATTTTCCCGGTTGGATCCAAGAAAATTCGTTTAGGGACAGGCTCCATTTATGCTCATCACTGTACTGATAAAGTCCGTCCGCGCTCCGCTCAACGATTCCCGAGTCCCGGTACACGCATGCTCGGCTGTCGACGTCGGACGTCGGACGTCGGACTCTCCCTCCTACTTCTTCCGCTTCCCCGCCTTCGGCTGCTTCTCCTCCCGATCCGCGAACTTCTCCAACTGGTCGGTGCAGCGCTTCACCACCTCCATCGCCTGGTCTTCGGAGAGATGGCCGATGACGATGTGCGCCCACACGTAATAGATGGTGAAGGCGAGCGGCGGCGCCTGCTGCATGCTTTCCCACTCGGGGCCCATGGTGCCGATGTCCTTGACCATGTCCTCGATGACGCCGATCAGGCCGTAGACCGCTTCGGCGGGGATGCGCGCGCCGCGGTTGTGCAGGCAGAGGATGACGCCGGCCTCGAGCAGGCCGCCGTCGCCCGGGACGAAGGCCTGTCCGTCCTCGGTGATCAGCGGCGGCGGATCCTCGGCCTGTTGGAAGGCGAGCATGATCTCGTCGGCCCAGGAGTCGTTCGACGCGGGCGGCCGCCGGCTGATCGGCCAGGGGTCACCGTCCTCGCCGTCGCCGTCATCATCGTCCTCGCCGTCGGTTGCGTCATCGTCCTCGTCCGCCGCTGCCGTCGCGGTCGCCGCCGCGCTCTCGTCCTGGTCATCGGCGGCGTTCCAGCACTCGCTGGTCACCAGGCCGGCGCTGCGCAGCGGCAGGTAGCCGGCGTGGACGTGGGCCGCGAGGTAGTAGAGCATGAAATGCTGCACGTCGTTCAGATGCACATCGTTCGGATCGCCGGGAGCCATGCGCCGCAGCTCGATGGTGACGTCGGTCACCGCGTCCATGTCGACCGGAGTCCCGTCGGCCTGATCGTCATGGCGCGCCGCGAAGGCGTAGAGCACCGCGCGCTCGGCGGTCAGCCGCCAGCGTTCCGGCTCAGCGGCGGCGTCGCCGCCGCTCGAGCCGTCGGGTTGGACCTCGGCCTGTGCCTGTTCGAGACCGTCGAGGACCTCCTGCAGCCACCCCGCGGGGGTGGTGGGCATCGGGTTGGCCATAGGGCGCTCCTGACAAAACGATGGCACCGGGATCGGACCTGCAACGGTCAGTCGCGCAAGCTTCTGTGGCGCTCAGCGCACCATCTTGTCCCAGCCGGGCACGCACGGCAGCGGCTCCGGCGCGAGCAGGCCCTGCAGCAGCGGATCGGCGAGGTTGACCTGGCTGCGCAGCAGCGCCCCGTCGGCGGCCTGCGTCTGCAGCACCTGCAGGATGGTGGCCTTGCCGAGTTCGACCTCCGGCCACTCGAGGATGTCGGTCACCAGCGGCTTGGTCGACAGGTCGCAGTCGCTGGGGTGGAGCACGATGAAGGAATGGTCGGACAGGCGGCGGATGATCACCACCTGGTGCTCGCCGCAGCGCGCCGGCAGGTGCAGGGTCAACTCCCCAGCGATCAGGCACAGCCCGCGGACGCTGTACACGGTCAGCGGTTCGGCCTTGTTGCGCACCGAGAGCGGCGGCATGCGCAGGCCGTACCCTTTACCCTTGAGCGCATCCCACGTGCCCTGGCTCACCAGCACATGGCCCTTGGTGGCCGCGTGCTGGATGCGCGAGGCGGTGTTGACCGCGTCGCCGAGCAGAGTGTAGCCGATCTGCCCGCTCGAACCGATGTTGCCGGCGACCACGGTGCCGGAGTTGATGCCGATGCCCTGGGCGAGGGTGATCTCGCCGTCGCGCGCCTGCAGGCTGTTGAATCCGACCAGGCCGTTCTGCATCGACAGCGCCGCATGGCAGGAGTGCAGTTCGGATTCGCCCTTGTCGAAGGGGATGCCCCAGAACGCCATGATCGCGTCGCCCATGAACTTGTCGATCGCGCCGTTCTCGTTGACGATGCACGGCACCATGCGGTCGAAGTAGCTGTTCATCAGCTGGACGACGCGCTCCGGTTCGAGCGTCTCTGAGAAGCGGGTGAAGCCGATGATGTCACTGAAGAGGATGGTGCCCGTGTACGTGCGTCCGCCGGGCGCGATGTCGAGGTTGCCGGCGAGCACCTGGTCGGCGACCGGGCCGGGCAGGAAGCGCAGCAGGTTCTTGCGATTGGTGGTCTCGGTCTCGACCTTCACCAGCAGCAGCGCGTTATGCAGCGCGATCGCGGCCTGCTGGCTCACCGACACCGCGAGCTCGAGGTCGTTGGCGGTGAATGCGCGCGAGCGGTCGGCGGTGTCGATCTGCAGGATGCCGAGGGTCTCGTCGTTGACCACCAGCGGCACGGTCATCGCGCTGCGGATCTTCAGCGAGACGATCGACATGCCCTGGTCGAAGTCGCCGCTGTTCTGGTCGTTGAACAAGAAGGCGCTCTTCGATTCGAGCGCCTTCTTGCAGATCGTGGTCGATACGGTCAGGCCCTCGGCGCCGCTCTTGTTGCGCTGGCGGATGGCTTTCGGCTCGAGCTTGGAGGCCTCCTTGCCGAGCATCAAGAACCCGCGGTCGGCCTGCGGGAAGACCTCGAACAGGGTGTCGAGGATGCCGCCGAGCACCTCGTCAAGCTTGGCGATGTTCACCAGCGCCTTCGATACCTTCATGATCGCGTTCAGCCGCGTCGACAGCATCTCGGCGGTGACGACCTGGCCCTTCGGCATGTCGGCGACGGACATCACGATCGAGTTGCTGAGATCGGCGTCGGCCTCCTTGAACGAGAAGATCGAGCTCGAGTTGGCGTCGCGCACGCCGTCGGTGTGCTTCTGCACGCGGATGCGCGTCTCGCCCATGCGCACCACGTCGCCGTGGTGCAGCTTGGAATCCTTCATCCGCTGGTCGTTGAGGTAGGTGCCGTTGGACGAACCGTTGTCGACCAGGGTCAGGTTGGTGCCGTCCCAGTGGAAATGGGCGTGCTGACGGCTGGCGTTGGGATCGGGAACCTCGAGCGAGCAATCGGGACTGCGTCCGGCGACCAGCGTCCCCTTGACCGGCACCATCTCGCCGGCCTTGGGTCCGCTCAGGAACACCAGATTGTACATGCCCTAGTCGTAAACTCCGCCGTGGCACAGGCAACGGTTGATGGCAGCGGGCGCACGGCGGGCGCGCCAATCACTCCGGCACGAGGATGCGATCGAGGTGCAGGATCGCCAGTGCGCGCCGCATGGTGTCGTTGATTCCGCGCAGCCGCAGGGTACCGCCGCTGAGCTTCTGGGCGAGGGTCACCAGCCAGGCGATGGTGGAAGAGGTGAGATCGTCGAGCCTCGACACATCGACGATCACGTGGGTGATGCGCAGTTCGTCGAGCCAGGCGTGCGACTTCACCTCCCAGATGGCGTTCCAGGTGAGGATGCCGCGATTGAGCACCATCACCGCGTGACCGGGAGCCGGGCGCGTCACCACGTACGGCTTCGCGTCGTCGTGCGCGGGATAGCGTCGCAATTGCGCCAGCAGCGCCATCAGTGGCGCCATCCCCTCCTCGAGGAGGTGCAGCCGGTCGACGGTGGTCTCCTCGGTCGAGCGCGGCAGAACGTTCAGCGACTCGCCGAGGATGCGCTGCAGCACCACGCGCTGATGAGCGGTCAGCGATTCGACGAATGAACCGATGTCGTTCTCGAGAGGATCGCTCATGCGCGATGCACGCCTGGCTCCATACGTCCGTCGCTTTGCTCGCGTCGAATTTCTCGACGCCTGGCGGCGAGCCTCTCAGCACGGCTCCGGGTGTCCAGATCTTTTCGCCAGTTGATGCCCGCCAAATGCATGCGGGGGCGGCGTTTGCATCACTATCAAAAAAACCCGTCTCTCGGTTACGCCCGCGAGATCCGGCAGTCGGGGCCGGATGCCCTCTAGGACTAGCTTCGCGTCGCAAGGCGCCGACGACGACGCGTGCTCGTGCACGCTCGGATGGAGGCAACGCCGCAGCCGGCCCGAATGC
>JACDEN010000380.1 GCA_013816415.1 Planctomycetota bacterium | reverse complement strand
CCTCTTCGCGCAGGACCTGTACCGCTGGCATGGCAAGCTGGCCTACGGCTTCTGGCAGTACCGGTTCGGGCAGGCGCATCGCAACGATCGCTGGGACTGCGATTACGGCCGTTGGGGATGGAGCCTGAACGACGGCGCGGGCCGCATCGGCCAGGCGCTGATGCAGGAATTCCTGCGCACCTTGGATAGACGCTACTTCGCCGCGGGCGACGCGTTCGGACGCATCTGCTACGACACCGCCCTGGTGCACACCCACGAACACCTCGAATCGGCGAAAGGCTGGTGGACCGCGATCGGCTGCAGCCATCGCCACAACGTCCAGCCGTTCGGCTGCCCGTATATCGGCCTGCGGGGATCGCATCCGACCGGGCAACGCATCCTCTTCCTGCTGACCGGAGACGGCGTCATCAAGGATGGTTTGGAGCTGGTCGCCGCGACGGCGCTCGCCTACGCCCAAGGACAGGACCGACGCCTCGGCGCGAGCAGCGGCAGCGATGGCCAGGGTGCTGCCGCGTGCGCGCTGTTGTGGAAGTACGAAACCACCGGTGACACCATCTACCGCGACGCGTGCCGCAAGGTCCTCGACCAGAGCGGACTGATCCCGACCACCGATCTCAAGGCGCTGGCGTACGGACCGGATTTCGGACTGATCGAAGCCGCTGCAGAATACGCTGCCTTGTCCCGCGATGACGCATTCCGCGACCGGGTCGTCGCTCTCGCCAGGACCTGCGCGTCCGCAGAGCACCCGCGTGATTTCCTGGGTATCATCGCCGTGGGCACCTGGCTGTCGCGCGACGACGCGCTGAGCGCCCAGGTCGCGAAAGTTCTGAAAAAGATGGCCACCGAGACGGACGAGGGACTGGAGGATCAACCTGCCGCCTCGTGGCCTGGGCATGGCGGCTGGAAGACCCCCGCCTTCAACGCGAACCACAGCCGTGATCTGCCGTTTGCGATGGCGGTGGTGACCGACCAGTCGAACCGCCTCGATTGGCCGGCGCCGATCGCGGCGACACGGACGATCCCTGCGGACGCACCGCGGACATGGTATCGTCCGGGCGGCGCCCAGACCGCTGCGGAAACCGTTCCAACGGCATCGGCCTTGTTCGCGGACACATCCGCGACGGGCGGTACCGAGATCACCATCGGTGATGCGGTGTGGCGCGTCGGTGATCATCTGATCGACCGCGTCGTCGCTCATGGCGCCAAGCCGTTGGCGGCTCCGATCGTCGCGTACGTCGCCTATGCGGCCGCGACTGCGGTCGACACCACGGTGGCAAAAGTCGCAGTGGTCGAGGCCGCTTCGTGGCGCATCGGCGCCGTCGGCGATGCGGCGATCGGCGTCGCCGACGCTGCCGGGACGCGATGTGCGGTACGCGTTTTCCGCGGATCCGTCGACGGCGTACCGTCCCTGCGTCTTGAGATCGCCTGCCGTCCGCCGGCCACCGCCGATCGCATCGCGCATTGGGGCCTGCGGATCCCGTGCATCATCGGACCTGACGCGCACGCGGTGCAGACGACCGCGCCCGGGCGGTTCCGCCTCGAACGCTGCCGCCTGGATCAGAACGATGAGCGCCTTCCCAACTGGCTGACCAGCGTCTACGGCTGGGGAGAAGGCGCGACCCAGTGGCCGAGATGGCGCGAGAGCGGCATCGAGATCGGACCGGGAGATTCCTATCGCATCTGGCGCGCCAACCGCCGGGATGTCTCGCCGACCGTCTGCGACCAGGGCGATGGAACCGGCAACTGGCTGGACGTGACCGACCGCGGCGTCAGTCCGCGCTGGGGCCTGACCACTCGGGTGCTGCGCATCGATCGGAGCATGCGCTCGGCGATCCGCATCGACCTCGAGTCAGGCGTGATGGACATCCAATTCCACAGTGCGTCTGCGCCGCCACTATCGACGGCTGCGGTGCGCGACGGAGTCAGCGCGGCGGTCGATCTCATCCTGCACGATGGCTATCGTCCGCCGCTTTCGAAGCCGGACCTGACCGCCCTCCAGTACGAGGCCTTCATCGACGATCTGCATCACGACGAGCAGTACGGCCTGGCGGCGCTGCGCTTCGCCCTTTCGATCACGCATCAAGTCGATGGTCGCGAGTGGATGGAGCGCATCCGCGATCTCGGGATCGAGCCGCGCGAGATCCTCTATCAGATGCGTTTCGGCGACGGACTCGCCGGACATTGCGCGAAGATCGGAGTGCGGTGGGACGCAGCGGACGTCGAGGGTTCGATCACCCGCGTCCTCGACCACTATCGCACGTCGGCGCCCTGAGCGATCCGGCTTACGGAGCGAGTTCGAGGACGATCGCGCCCATCTTGGGCTTCTTCCCGCAGGTGATCGTCCAGGTCTCGTCCGGCTTGCTGGCGACATGGACGTCGGTCTTGTCCTGGCCGTCTTCCTGCCATCGGTACGTCACCTTGATCGGGCGGAAACCGCCGTGCGGTTCGACGTAATCGGCATCGATACGGATGTTGAAGAGGCAGGCGGCGGTGGTCTCGGTACCGGCGTAGCGGACGAGCGCCTTCTTCGTCCCCTTCGGCACCTCGCTGCAGGTGAGCCACTTGTCCATGCGGCTGCCGGGGCCGCCGGCGTGTCCGACGGTCGTGAACGTCTTGCCACCATCGAATGACACCTGCAAGTCGAAGCCCTCGTTCTCGGCGCGCGCGCGATAGTGGCAGCCGAAGCGCAGCCGCACGATATCCGCAGGAGCCTCGATCGGGAAGGTGATGTCGCCGTGATTGGCGGTCAGATCCAACAAGTTGGTCATCTCGATGCCGTTCATGGTCGGATGGAAGTCGGTGATCAGCACCTGCTTGCCCTTGTTCTCGGATCCGGTGCTTCCTTCGATGGTGACGGTCCCCTCCTGGGATTCGCTGCTGAACGAGATGGTGTTCACTCCGAGATCGAGCGCTGGAAGCGGCCGCTGCGAGTGCTGGATGTCGTGGGTGACCGCGACGGCGTCGAGGCCGGTGCCGGCGCCGACGAGCTCGAATTTCAGCTGGTAGTCGTAGCGGTTGGAGACGAAGGGCGTGAGATCGACCGTCTGCGCTCCGCTCTGCTTCGCCACTACCACCGGCTTCCAAGCGAGTCCGTTGTTGTCCGACAACGACACCTTCACCGCGCCGTTTGCGCCGATGACCGGCATGAATTCGAGCCGGCCACCGAGATAGACGTAACTCGACGGCATGCGGAAGATGATCGTAGCCGGCTTGGCGACGTCTTGCGCATGCACCGCCGGAGCCTTCCGGTCGTCCGCGGTCGAAGCGATGTTGTCCACTACGAGCATGCCGCCACGGAACGCGCCGCTCGCCAAGGGCAGGCTGTACGCGAGCGTGCCGTTGCCGACGCGGTTGTTCGCGAGGTCACCAAACTTCCGGCAATAGCCGAGGGTCGAGCTGTCGATCGCGTTCAAGGCGTCAGGGTTGGCATGGTCGTTCACCATGCCTTTATTCGACCAATTGCGCGTCAGACATTCTCCATCGCGCAACTGGATGTTCACCTGGTAGCCCTGTGAGCAGCCCAACTCGTACTCGGAAAACGTGGTGCCATCGTATTCGGTCATGGTGTCGTACCAGCCATGACAATTGGTCACCGACCAGCCGTTGTCGCTGAAGTATGGAGTGGTCGCGACCGTCGGCGGACCAGCCTTGCGCCAATTACCGCCGCGCATGAATTCACGCAGCTTCGGCTCGTTACCCAGCAGATCGGGATGCGACCCGTACCAGGTCGCGATCTCAGCTTTGAGATCCTCGGCGCCGGCGACCGACTTGTCGGCCTTGAAGAAGTAATTGACCATCGATGAATCGACCAGATGCCAAGATCCGTCGTAGAAGATCTCGGGGATCACATGTTTGGTTATCGTCCATCCGCGCGCCTTCATGCCGAGATAGCGCGCCAGCGCTTGGGTATGCGACGAGGCGACGCCGCAGAACGCATACCCATAGACGTTGAATATCTTCATCGCGTCGAGCACGAGGTTCTCGTGCTGAAGGTATTCGTTGGGCGGGGTATCCTGATGCTGATGCGTCACGATCGAGGTCCAGATCGCCAGGGCTTTCTCCTGATCGCTCATGCCC
>JACDEN010000379.1 GCA_013816415.1 Planctomycetota bacterium | reverse complement strand
GCTGAATGGCGAATAGAAGTACGGTTTCCCCATTTTGCCGGCGGCGTAGACGATCTGCGCGGCGAAGGTGCCGCCGTGCTGGGTGAGCGCGCTGCAGCGTCCGAAGATGCGCTCGAGCGCATCGAAGCCGGTGCGTTCACGGAACAGCGTCCGCTCGACGCCATCGAACCAGCCGAGGTTGGACACCTCGACCGCGGTGGTCGGCGGCAGCGAGCCGCGGTCGTAGTGCAGGCTGATGTCGTGATGGCGGAGCGCCTCGATGACGTCGTGCTGGCGATGGCGCTCCATGAAGCGCGCCTTCTCGCCGATGATGTGGAAGCAGCCGCGCAGCCCCTCCGAGCGCAGGATGTCGGCGAGACTCGCGGGCAGCCGGTGCACCGGCGAGTCCGGCGGCGAGAAGGAATCCTCGACGTCGAAGTACATCAGCGTGTGCATGCCCGATGGCACCCGGTCTCGGACCCCACGCAAGCCGCGTCCGCGTTCGCGTCGGTCCCTCCTCCCGCGTCCCTCCGTGGACCGCTCCTTCTACCGCGCACCTGCGCGAAAAGTGCGAAAATCCCGCGCCCTGACACCATCTCGCCTTGCTGCCGGGTCTCGTCGAGCACATTCCCGTCAGCCATCCCCGGCATGGGGAACGGAGGACCTCATGGACCACGACGCCCACGCCCCATCCGCCGATGAGCTGATCGACGACGCGCCGCCGCAGGACGACGACGGTCAACGCCGCCGTGGCTGGGTCGGCTGGCTGATCAGCGCGGCCATCCATGCGCTGCTGATCCTCGCCATGGCCTCGATCTATTTCCTGGTCGTTCCTCCGCCGGTCGACGTGCCGCCGGTACGCGTGGCGACCATCGAGCCGCCGCCCAAGCCGACGGAGAAGCCGAAGCCCGACCGCACCCTCGAGCAGCAGGTCGAACTCGATGTCGTCGCCGAGTCGGAGACTCCGAGTCCGGTCACCGCGCTCGATCTGCCGGTCGAGGTGTCGGAGCGCGAAGAGGAGAACGAGAGCCCGGTGGCGAAGGGCCGTGAAGAGGCGGTCGCCGATTCCGAGATGGGCGGCAGCGGCGCGTTCATGGCGATCGGCGCGGGCGGCGGGTCCGCGGGCATGTTCGGTTCGCGCTCCGGGGGCGGCAAGAAGCGCGCGATCGGCAAGTTCGGCGGCAGCAAGGGCAGCGAGAGCGCGGTCGACGCCGCGCTGCGCTGGCTGAAGAAGCACCAGAGCCAGAACGGGATGTGGAATCCGGTCGCCTACCCGGCGAACTGCACCGAGGATCCGAAGTGCGAACCCGGCGCCCCGGGCTGGGTCGGCGGCGAGGATGGCGCCACGGTCGGGTGCAGCGGCTACGGCGTGCTGTGCTTCCTCGGCGCGGGGTACGACCACCAGACGCCGAACCGATACAAGCAGACGGTGAAGCGCGGCCTCGACTACCTCATCGCGATCCAGAAGCCGGATGGACGTTTCGGCAACACCAACTACGAGCATGCCGTCGCGACCATGGCCCTCGCCGAGGCGTTCGCGATGACCGGGGATCCCGCGCTGAAGACGCCTGCCCAGCGCGGCGTGACGGTGATCCTGGCGAGCCAGAACCAGGACCCGAAGCCGCAGGCGGCCGTGGGGAAGGGGTCGACCAGCGGTACCGGACTCGGTTGGGATTATTTCACGCCCACCATGCGCAACGACACCTCGGTCACCGGATGGAACGTCATGGCGCTCAAGAGCGCGCGCGCCGCCCAGCTGGAGGTCGGCAGCAGCATGGAGGGAGCGGCCACCTGGCTCGAGAAGACCTGGGAGCGCGCGAACCCCGACCGCAAGACGTACGATCCCTACACCAGCGAGTCGTTCTTCCCCTACGTCTACTACAGCGACGAGGATGCCGTCGAATACGTGAAGCCGGACCTGAGCGGCGAGGTGTTCCCGCGCAATCAGCGCGGCCAGAATTTCTCGTGCGCCGGCATGGTGTGCGCGGTCTTCCTCGGCCACCACTCCGGCGACCTCATGCTCGAAACGCTGGCGAACGAGGTCATGAAGAACCAGGTGCCGTCATGGCCCTGCAACGTCTACTACCTCTACTACAATTCCCTCGGCATCTTCCAGGTCGGGGGCGAGCGCTGGAAGAAGTGGAACGCCACCGTCCGCGACCTGCTGGTGAACGCGCAGCGCAAGGGCGACGGCTGCTTCGACGGCAGCTGGGACTACAAGAACGGAAAATTCCTCGGCAACGGCGTCGGCCGCATGCTGACGACCGAATACTGCTGCCTGAGCCTCGAGGTCTATTATCGGTATGCCCAGGTGGCGGGTGGGAAGAAGTAAGGGAGGGGAGGGTTCTGGGTCGGACGATCAGGAATAACGGCCACGTGTATGGACTCGTGGCTAGCGAACCACGATCACGCCGTCAATTCGCCATTCCGATACGCGAGCGGCGTGACGCGGAAGCGCGCCTTGAACTGGCGGCTGAAGAAATTCTGCGATGAGAATCCGCACGCCTCGCTGACCTCGCGGATCGACGGCAGGCGGCCGTCGCGGCGATCACGCAGCAGGCGGATCGACAGCTCGAGGCGCCTGGTGACGATGTGGTGCTTCAGGCTGGTCTGGAAGGTTGCCGCGTGCATGCGCTGCAGCTGGCTCGGCGAGACCCCGACCTCGGCGGCCAGGGTGGAGACGCGCCAGCGGAAGGCGGGGTCGGCCTCGATGCGCTCGCGGATGGTCTCGAGGCGTGGATCGAGGCGCTCCGGCTTGAGGATCACGCCCGGGCGATGGGCGCGGGTGCGGCGGACCGCGAATTCCGCGAGCTTGGCGACCAGCGTCACCAGCGCGCGCTCCAACCGCCACGGCTCGCCGGGAGCTGGCGCTCCGAGCTCGAGCAGTTCGCGGTACGCCTGCCACACTCCGGGCGCATCGTCGCGGGTGAAATGCAGGGGCAGCAGGGCTTCGGCGCCGGGACCGTTGAGATCCTGGTGCCGTGGTTCGGTGGTCATCGTCGGCGGGATGCGGAACGAGAAATGGCAGAAGGCCAGCACGACGCCCGGTTTCGAGGCGCTGAGCACTCCCGGCGTGAATGGCGGCAGCATGGCGAATTCGTCGACGCCGGTGACGAGTCTCCGGCCGCGCTTGAGGTCGAGCGTCACCTCGCCGCGCTGGACCCAGAACAGGTCCCAGTCGTCGTAGAGCATGAACGAGGGCCGCTGTCCCGGCGTCCAGGTCGAGGTGCCATGGCGCAGCGAGTAGAACGGCACGCCCGCGGTGAGCGGGACCAGGAGCGGCTGCTCGGATGCTGCGGATTCCGTCACGTTCGCGGTCATGTCTGCATCCGGTGGCGCAGGCGGTCGATGCCGACGGCGACGATGATCACCACGCCGATGATGATCTCCTGCGTCGAGCTCGACCACAAGAGCTGGCTGCCGTTGCGCAGCACGCCCATGATCAGGGCGCCGATGATGGCGCCGCCCACCGTCCCGGTTCCGCCGCTGAGGCTGGCGCCGCCGATCACCACCGCGGCGATGACGTCGAGTTCACGCCCGCCGGCGGTCGACGGATCGCCCTGGTGCAGCCGCGTGCACTCGAGCAGGCCGGCGACCCCGGTCAGCGCTCCGGCGAGCGCATAGGCGGCGACCTTGACCGCGCGCACGCGGATCCCGCACAGGCGCGCGGCGGCCTCGTTCGAGCCGATGGCGTAGAGGTGGCGGCCGAAGATCGACCGCGACATCACCACCGACATCGCGAGGGCAAGAGCCGCGGCCAGCCACACGCCCGGCGCCACCACCAGCGCATGCAGGATCCACGGATCGGAGCGCATCGGGAAGGGCTGCATCGCGTGGTCGAGCCAGCTGCCGTGGAAGTTCACCGTCTGCTCACCGGAGAGCAGCTTGGCGAGCCCGCGTGCGACGCCGAGCATGCCGAGCGTGACGATGAACGGCATCATGCGCGCGCCGACGATGATCGCACCGTTCGCCAGTCCGACCGCCGTGCCGGTGGCGACCGCGACGGCGACCGCCGCCGCCGGCCCCCATTCGGCGCGCAGCGCCAGCGCCGCGGCGATCCCCGAGAGGGCGATGGTCGAGCCGACGCTCAGATCGATGC
>JACDEN010000378.1 GCA_013816415.1 Planctomycetota bacterium | reverse complement strand
CTGCAGTTGGCGCTTCCCGGCGCGGTGCTCGAGGCCCTGCAGCACGCCAAGTTGACCCGCGTCGATGCGCCCGCCAACCTGTTCAGCGAGAATCCTCAGCTCTACAACCAGTTCATGACCATGCACGCCTCGGTGATGATCTTCATGACCATCATCCCGGCCTTCGCCGCATTCGGTAATTACCTGGTACCGTTGATGATCGGCGCCCGCGACATGGCCTTCCCGAAGATGAATGCCTTCGCCTTCTGGCTGCTGGTGCCGTCCGCGATCCTGATGCTGAGCAGCTTCATGGTCGAACAGGGCGCCGCCGCCTCGGGATGGACGGCGTATCCGCCGCTGTCGCTGGCCAAGGCCAGCCCCGGAGCCGGCCAGGACATGTGGATCCTCGGCGTGCACCTTGCCGGCCTCAGTTCGATCCTCGCGGCCATCAACTTCATCGTCACCATCGCCAACATGCGCGCGCCGGGCATGACCTGGCTGAAGATGCCGTTGTTCGTTTGGGCGGTCTTCATCACCTCGCTGATGCAGTTCTCCGCCACGCCGGTGCTCGGCGCCGCGGTGACCATGCTGCTGATGGACCGCAACTTCGGCACCACCTTCCTCGACGCCTCCAAGGGCGGCGATCCGGTGCTCTACCAGCACATCTTCTGGACCTACAGCCACCCGGCGGTCTATATCATGATCCTGCCGGGCTTCGGCGGCATCAGCCACGTCTTCGCCGCATTCTCGCGCAAGCGCGTGTTCGGCTACGTCAGCATGATCTACGCCCTCGGCGCGATCACCTTGCTCGGGTTCATGGTCTGGGCGCACCACATGTTCTCGGTTGGCATGCCGACGATCCTGCAGGCGTATTTCATGTATGCGTCGCTGCTGATCGGAGTTCCCACGGGCATCAAGGTGTTCAATTGGCTGGCGACCATGTGGGGCGGCACCATCCGCTTCACCACCGCGATGAAATTCGCCTGCGGATTCATCTCGTTGTTCGTCATCGGCGGGTTCGGCGGACTTATTCTCGCCATGGTCCCGACCGACATCTCGCTGACCGACAGCTATTTCGTGGTCGGCCACTTCCACATGGTCCTGGTCGGCGGTTCGGTGATGCTGCTGTTCTCAATGACCTACTACTGGTGGCCCAAGATGAGCGGCCACTTCCTGAGCGAAAAGGCCGGCAACTGGGTGTTCTGGCTGATGTTCCTCGGGGTCTTCGTCGCGTTCTTCGCCATGCACATCAGCGGGTACGCGGGGATGCCGCGTCGGGTGCCGGTATACTACGCCGATTACAAGTTCTCGAACTATCTTACGACCATCGGCTACTTCATGACCTTCGCCGCAGCGAGCATCTTCTTCGTCGATCTCTTCGTCAGCTACAGCCGCCCGAAGATCACCGTCGATGATCCGTGGCAGATCAACGACATCCAGCAGAGCTTCGAGTGGGCGACCAGCTGTCCGCCTCCCGTCTACAATTTCGAACATGTTCCGCCGATCCCGATCGTCGAGCAGATCGCGCATCGCGGAGCGAATCCCTAGCGCCTCGACCACCGCGACCTCTGCCACGCAGGGCATTGGCTGGCTGGAGCACATCGAACCAGGACCGCACCGGACCATGACCACATCCACCACCACCGGCGAGCATCACCCGCATGCCTCGGTGGCGCCGTGGCTGGGCGTGCTGTTCGTGATGCTGTTCTCGCTGAATACGCTCGGCGGGTGGGTGCGGGTCAGCGGCTCGGGAATCGCCATTCCCCAGTGGCCGCTCATCAATGGCAGCCTGCTGCCGCCGATGGACGATGCCGGGTGGCAGGGGGTCTACGACGATTGGCGGCGGCATCAGGCGGTGCTGCGTGAGCGGGTCGCAGAGGGCACCTTGGCGCCCGGGAATCTCGGCCGAACGCCGGCGGATCTCCGCGAATTCTCAAGCATGTTCCTGACGGAATACAGCCACCGCCTGCTCGCCGCGCTGGCCGGTGTCGCCATGGCTGGATGCCTGACGATCGTCCTGCGGCACCGCGACCTGCGGCGTCGCATCGGAGCGCCCATGATGGCTGCTGGAGCGCTGGTGCTGGTGCAGGCAGCCGTTGGCGGATTCCTCATCGATCAGGGGACGAACACCCACTGGCTGTTCCTCCACCAGGGGAACGCGGGATTGATCATGGCCTGCGTGTTGTGGTCGCTGCTGCGCCTGATCGACGGCGGATCGCACATCCGACCTGCAGGCCGCCGACGGTTGCATGCGTGCACGGCGATCGCGGTCGCGGCGACCTGGTTCCAGCTGCTGCTCGGGGCGCTGGTCGCTGGCAGCAAGCACAGCGCGGCGGTGATCAAGGAATTCCCGACCATGTTGGGCGGCAGCTACTTCCCTCCCTTGTGGGAGGACGGACGAACCGTCTCCTGGAACCTGCTAGACAACGCCTGGCTCCATCAGTGGATCCATCGCTGGTTCGCCTGGGTGCTGGTCCTGTCGCTGATCGCCACCTACATCGTCGCTGCGCGATCGACCATCGGTCCCAGGCTCCGCCTCGCTCTCCAGGTCTCGGCGACGTTCATCGCGATCCAGGTCATCCTCGGCATCGCGAATGTGCTGGTCGGGGGCACCCCGATTGCGCTGGTGCTGCCGCTGGCCCATCAATTCATGGGCATGTGCCTGTTTACCAGTCTGGTGTTGGCGCTCTACGACGTCCGTCATGAGCGGCCGCAGCCGTCCGCGGTGATGGACGACGTCCGCATCCGCGAACGCGTATCGGAGCAGCGCGCGTGAGCGCAGTCACCTCCATCACAGCGGCTGGCCCGACCGCATTGGCGAACCCATCTCAGCTCGTTCGCGGCGGCAGGTTGCCACGCATCGCACGTCTGCTCCACGACCTCCTGGTGCTGACGAAGTACCGCATCACCTTGGTCGCCCTGTTCACCGGATACGCGGCCATCGCCGTGCAGGGCACCTACGCGAGCGACTGGCGATTCATCGCACCGTGCCTGGTCGCGCTGTTCCTGACCGGAGGCGCGGCCAATACCCTGAACCAGCTGTTCGAATCGAAGAAGGACGCGGTGATGAACCGCACCAAATCGCGACGTCCGCTGCCCGCAGGCCGCATCTCGCCGCGCCAGGCGCTGGTCTTCGCGGTGTCGCAATTCGTCGTGGCGCAGGTGATCCTGCTCGGCTGCTACCACAGCTGGCTCGCGGCCTCGTTCTCGTTGCTGACGGTGATCTACTACAGTTTCTTCTACACGCTCTGGCTGAAGCCGCGCCATTACCTGAACATCGTCATCGGCGGAGTCCCTGGCGCCATGGGGCCGCTGATCGCATGGGCGGCCGTCGCTCACGAAGTCGCCGCCGCGCCGCTGGCGATGTCGGCCCTCATCTTCCTGTGGACGCCGCCCCATGTCTGGGCGCTGGCGATCAAGTTGAAGGACGATTATGCGCGCGCGGGCATCCCAATGCTGCCGGTGGTGAAAGGCGTCGACGAAACGACGCGTCAGATCGTCATCTACACGCTGGTCCTGGTGGCCGCCACCTTGGCGATGCCGATCGTCACCCACGGCTTCGCGCCCGCCTTCGAACGCAGCCCTCTCTATACCGCGCTCGCGGTGGTCCTCGGAGCGGTTTTCATCGCGTGGACGCTGGTGTTGTGGTGCCGTCGCCCGCTGCTGCCCACCATGCCGCTGTTCAGATTCTCCATCGTCTACATCGCCGCCCTGTTTCTCGGAATGGTGGTCGATGCCTTCCGCAGCCACTGATTGGAAACGCCCATGAATCCCGCCTCCATCGATGCGCCACAGCCAGCGGCCCGCAACGAGCCCGGACTGCACCCGAGGACCATCCTGGTCATCTGCCTGGTGCCGATCGCCGTCATGCTGTTCGCGCTGTTCGCCTTCAAGCCGTTGTACCTGATGTGGTGCAAGGCTTCGGGCACGCAGATGAATCCGAACAATCCGACCGCCGCGATCCAGCATTCGGGCCGCATGGTCAAGGTGTTCTTCGAGACCACCATCTACGATGGCCTGCCGCTGCGCTTCTGGTGTGACCAGGCGAGCAGCGACGTCGAGGTCGGCGCCGACGGCACCAACCTGTACCATTTCCACAAC
>JACDEN010000377.1 GCA_013816415.1 Planctomycetota bacterium | reverse complement strand
TGCCTGTCTCGAGGACGAGGGCATGCGTGCACGCGCAACCGTCCTCGCGCGTGCGCTCACCGCCAATCCCGGCACGGCCGCCGCGGCGGCGGCGATCGCGGGTCAGCGCACGCGTCCCACCGCGCGCTTCCATCCCGCATAGAGCGCTTCGCGTCTCGTCGGGTCCATCGCGGCGGCGAAGGAGCGTTCGGCGCGCCACGACGATCCCTGAAGCGCGAGCGGCGGATAGACTCCGACGCGCATGCCGGCGAGCAGCGCCGCACCCAGCGCCGTGGTCTCGGTCGACCGCGGGCGATCGATCGGCAGCGCGGTGAGATCGCTGAGGAACTGCATCAGCCAGCCGTTCGCGGCCATGCCGCCATCGACGCGCAGACGCTGCGGGACCGCGCCATCCGCGGCCATGGCGTCGAGCAGGTCGCGACATTGGTAGGCGACGGATTCGAGCGCCGCGCGCACGATCTCGCCATCGCTGCTGTCGCGGCTGAGCCCGACGATGGCGCCGCGCGCGTCGGGATCCCAGTACGGCGCGCCGAGTCCGGTGAACGCCGGCACCAGATAGACCCCGCGCGTGTCGCCGACCGACGCGGCGATGCGCTCGGAGGCGGCCGCATCCGGCAGGATGCGCAGACGGTCGCGCAGCCACTGCACCACCGTCCCGGCGTTGAAGACGCTGCCCTCGAGGGCGTAGGAGGTCGCTCCACTGATGCGCCAGGCGACGGTCGTCAGCAGGCGGTTGTGCGAGACCAGCGGAACGGCCCCGGTATTCAGCAGCACGAAGCAACCGGTGCCGAAGGTCGCCTTCGCCATCCCCGGTTCGAGGCAGGCCTGGCCGATGGCCGCCGCCTGCTGGTCGCCGACCACACCGGTGATCGGCACCGGCGCACCGAGGATGGTCGTGCTGCCGAAATCCGCACTGCAGTCGCGCACCTCGGGCAGCATCGCGCGCGGCACGCGGAATTGCGCCAGCAGATCGTCGTCCCATTGGTTGGAGCGGATATCGTAGAGCAGCGTGCGCGAGGCATTGGTCGCGTCGGTGGCGTGCACGTGGCCCGCGGTCAGGCGCCAGACCATGAAGCAGTCGATGGTGCCGAACAGCAATTCGCCGCGTTCAGCTCGCGCGCGCGCGCCCGCGACGTGATCGATAATCCACGCGATCTTCGTCGCCGAAAAATAGGCATCGAGCACCAGCCCCGTGCGCGCCTGGATCAGCGGTTCGAGCCCAGCGTCGCGCAGGCGCGAGCAGACCTCGGCGGTGCGGCGGTCCTGCCAGACGATCGCGCGGTGGATGGGTCTGCCGGTCGCGCGCTCCCACACCACGGTGGTCTCACGCTGATTGGTGATGCCGATGGCCGCGATCGGACCAGTGATGGCTCGCGCAGCCTCCGCCACCACCTGCTGGACCGCCGTCCAGATGTCCTCGGGGTCGTGCTCGACCCAGCCATCGCACGGAAAATGCTGCGCCAGCGGCCGCGAGGCCGATGACAGCACCTCGCGGTCCGCGCTGAACACCATCGCCCGCGTGCTGGTGGTGCCCTGATCGATCGCGAGGATGGCCATGATGGCATGGTCATCGACCGCCGCGCCGATCAAGTTAGTCGGGGGCTTCGCCCCCAAACCCCCGCGACCTTTGTCGCCGTTACATCCTGGCCGAAACGGCCAGGATGTTCGCGTGATGGGCTTCGCCCATTGTATCACGCGACCACGGCTCGGCGTCGTGCGGCGGCTGCGCCGCCTCGAGAAAATCGGAGGCTAACGCCCCCAAACTTCCGCAACCTTTGATCGGCATCTTATTCGCCGTCTTGGTCCAGGCCGTACGGCTCAGAGGGATGCCTTCGGTGTGGATCTCCAATTCGCCGATGATCCGTCCCTGATTGTCGCGCTGCTCGACGTGGCAGCGGACGCGACGGTCCTGGTAATCCAGCACGCGGATGTACTCGCGAGCGCCGTACTGGCTCGCGTTACCCACCCACCCACTAAACCACTGTGCGCTTCAGGGCACAGTGGTTTAGTGCGCTTTATTGCGAGAATAATGATTTGGCCATATCGCCCACCTGATGGTTATGTGTCTGTCCATCCGAGCGATCCGGGCAGTCAGCGCCAACAGGCCGCGCTCAGCGCCGCGTGCAGGGCCAGGGCCAAGCCGTTGGTCAGCCACAGGGCCGGGCGGCGGAAGCGCCAGCCGTAGGCGGTCCAGAAGATGAAGACACCGAGGAAGGCACCGAGGAAGAAAGAGGACAGCGTTGGCGGCGGGCCGTGCCAAGCCTGCCAAGCCTGCACTGCCAGGGCGGCGCAGGTGCCGAGCCCGGCGACGATGCCAAAAATTTCCCAGGTTCGGTCGGCGGGGCTCATGGCGCGCCCAGCAGGTCGGTGACGCGGGCGGCGAGCTGCTCCGCCGGCAGGACGCCCGCCAGGCCGGCGAGGATGGCAGGCCGCTGGTGGCGTAGCCGCTTCTGGTTCCGCTGCACCCAGGCGTCGAATTCACAACGCAATCCCTCGTGGACGTGATGCCAGCGGAAGCCCACGCCATCGGCGCCGTCGAAGACGTAGCGGTTGTCCTGCCACCAGGCGATGATGGCGGCGCAGCCGGCGACGCAGCGTGCGACCGCATCGGTATCGCCATTTTCAGCGTCAGCAGGCGACGTCGCGCTGGCGAGCAGGCAGGCACGGCGGCACTCCACCTGGCGAGCGAGAAGGTCGAGGTAGCGCGCGCCGCCGCCGGGTAGGTCGTCGGCCGCCGGCCCCAGGCGAGCAGCGCGCAGGCGCTGCGGCAAGTCAGGTGGCAGCTCCGCCAATTCTGCCCTCAGGCTGCGCCACGCCGGACTCAGCAGCGTGGGATCGCCGCCGAGGAACGCTGCCAGATCGGCGAAGACCGTGGCGTCGGGACGGTCGAGGTAGGCCGGATCCCGCGCGGCGCGGGCGAAGAACCACAAGTTGGGCAGTTGCAGCAGCGGCTGCTGGGCATTGCCGAAGACGCCACGCCCGGCGCGAATGCCGGCGGCTTCTTGATGCATCATGGTGCGGATGCGGTCGAAGGCGGGTTCGATCGCCGGCGGGATCGGTTCGAACTCGATGGCCTGGTAGAGGAAGGTCACCGCCGCGGCGGCGAGGCCATGCCGGGCGACGGCCTCCAGGCAGTGGCGGCGGTTGTGATGCTCGATGGTGAAGTTCCTGCCGGGCAGCACGCTGAAGGGCTCTAGTTCCGGCCTCGCTGCTGCCAGGGCCGCGGCGCTGGCAGCGAGGTAGGGCGCCACCGACTCGGTCCACACCCCGGCGGTGCCCCAGCCGGCCCACAGCCAGGGAATAACCTGCTGCTCGCGGGGATGGCTGCCGACGCGAGCGATGGTCGCGCGGTCGGCGCGGAAGATGTCCACGAAATCGCCAGGCCTTGCGCCGGCGTATCCGCCCGGATCACCGTCGATGGTGACGTAGGCGTCGGCGTTGTTCAGTTCGCCCATGATCGCAGCGCGGTGGGCAAAATAGTCCTGGCGCTGCGCGGCATCGTCAAGGCGCACGATGCGCCGGGCGGGGTAGAAATTGCGCTCCAGCCACGGCTTCGCAGCGATTGCCGGATCGCAGCCAAGGGCCGCGCACTGGGTCAGCCAGCAGCGCAGGCCGGCGGCCTGGGCGTCGGCGATGGTGCTGCGGAAGTGCTGCAAATCGGCGCGATCCGCAGCCGACAGCGGCATGGGGATGGCCTCGACCACCGGCCACAGCATCACGGTGTCGAAGTCCAGGCGACGCAGCAGGCGGAACATCCCACGGTAGTCGTCAGGACTCCAGCTGCGCACGGCGTAGGGATAAGCGAAGTCCCAGCAGGCGTGCAGGTAGAAGCCGACCAGGGACCGGACAGGGTTGGTGGGTTCGGCGGCGGCGAGGCCAGCGGGGAGTAGGTCGCTGGCGATGGCGGTGCTGATCATTGGGGTGGTCTCCATCAGCAAAGATGGCGAGCGCAGGCCGGCTCCGCGATGGCGCATTCCGCGCCGTCGATACCATCATCCGCATGCGCCGCCAGATCGCCTCGCCACCGCTCGCCGGCACGGCCTTGGCGTCTGGCCTCAGTCAGCTCTCGGTGGTTGATGA
>JACDEN010000030.1 GCA_013816415.1 Planctomycetota bacterium | reverse complement strand
CCCGCAGGTCGGGCTGCCAGGCGATGGTGCCTTCTCCGGTATCGGCGGCGCGCGCGACAGCGACCGCCGCCAGCAGGCACAGCGCGCGGAGGATCGCCCCCCTGCTCACGGCGTCGGTTCGACCGGGATCGGAGCGGCAGGCGGACGCTTGTCACCGCGCGGCTGGCCCAGCACCGTGCGGCTCGCAACCCAGCCGTCTTCGCCTTCGACCGTGCCGGTGAGCGGGGTGAAGACGTTGCCCGCGAAGACCGCGGCGCCGATGTGGTCGCCATTATCGTCGAGCTGCGCATGCTCGGTCGGGATGCGGCGGTTCTTCCACTGCGGACCCCACTCGCCGAGCACCGGCTCCTCATCCTCCTGGTCGGGATTCTCGGGTGGCGCCATCACCTTGTCCGGGATCTTCCCGTAGAATTTCTGCCACAGCAGGCGCGACCGCTTGCCGTCGATGCGCCACGAGACCGGCTTGGTCGTCAGCAGGTATTGCCGCAGATACCATTTCGGACACTCGCTGGCGGCGAGGTTGAAGACGTCGAGCAGGCCGATCGGGCGCTTGCCCCCGGCCTGGCCAGCACCACCGGCGAACGACTCGCATGCGCGCAGGAAGAACTCCATGAAGTACGCTTCATTGCCCTCGGCCGCCTGATTGGTGGCGGTGATCAGCACGCGGCCGGGCAGGCTGCACGATTCCAGCAATCCATCGGATGCGCACATGCCTCCGACTACCACCACCTCGGCGGTCGGAATGCGGCCGAGGAATCCGGCGACATCAACGCTGGTGAGATCCGCGCCCGGCAGGCAGAGCTTGGCGGTCTTGTCGAGCTGGGTGCCGTGGCCGATGAGGAACACCAGGAGCTGATCGCCGGGATGGATCTTGGCGGTGGTCGCGGCAAACGCGGCGGCGACATGCTCCTTGGTGCTGGTGTCGGCGGCGATCGCGGGCAGCAGCTCCTTCTTCTCGATGAGCACCGCCACCTGATCCGACGGGATGCCGCAGTGTGAGGTCAGCAGCGCGTTCAGCCGTGCGCTCCAGTCGCGGTAGTTCTCGCTGAAATTGGCATCATCGCCCTCGCCAGCGATGATCAGCGCGTACGCCTTCGACGGCTCGTCGCCCGCGCGCGCGCCGAGCGGCATCGCCGCGAGCAGCGCGAGCACCAGAACCAGCTGCCGGATCAATGTCGTCATCAGGGCCTCACGCGAGACCGCTGCGCCGTCGCAGGCTCCATTCGACACCGAGCAGACCGACGAGCAGGATGAAGAAGATCGGCGCATCCCAGAGATCCTTTTCTTCGAGATAGGAACCGGCGCGTTCGCGCTGGTCGAGGGTCTGCTTCAGGAGCTGCGGCAGGTTTGCAACATCCCGCTCGTTGAGATACGCGCCGCCGGCGGCGTCAGCCATCTGCTTGAGCAGGTTTTCGTTCAGGCCCGAGCGCGTGAATTCGATGAAGGGATGGGTGACGCCGAACGCGGTGGTCACCTCGATCGGCTTGAGATCGGGAATCTGCACGCGCACCTTGACCAGGTGGTCGCCGAATTCGCGGCAGTCGTAGCGGCATTGGTAGACTCCGTCGTTGGTGAGGATCCACGGCATCGCGATCTCTTCGGTGTTTCCGAAGGGATTCTGGAAGACCGCCGTCACCGTCGCATCATTCACGCTCTGCAGCGCGGTACCGAGGACGGTGGCGCGCAGGATCGCCGGCTCGCCCTTGGCATATACCGAGCGGTCGAGCGTCAGCGTGACGCCTTCCTTGGATCCGACAGCGAGCCAGCGCACCAGCTGCCGCCAGAACTTCTCCTGGATCTCGACATCGGTCGAAACGCTCATCCGCCACGCCCACGCGCCGCCGGTGCAGAAGGCGGCGACGCGGCCGCGGCCATACGGCTGCACCGCGAGGACCGGCAGGTTGGTCGATGGATTCACCGCCAGGATCTTCGCCGTCGATTTCGCGCCTTTGACCGGATTGTAGCCGTCGAGATCGGGCACGTGGTCCCACGCGCGCTTGTTCGATTCGCTGTCGTCGTCCTGGTGCAGGATGGGATGCGTGAGGGCGTCGTCGGGCACCCGCATCTTGAAATGCTCGAAGGAATAGGCCTCTTTGGCGTCCTTCGCATCTTTCATCGTCACCGGCAGCATCGCTTCGCAGGGCGTGCCCTGGTAGTGGCCGAGGCCGAACGAGTTCACGCCGCCGAGCATCGCGAAGCCGCCTCCGCGCTCCTTCACGAACTCCTCGACCAGGGCCAGCTGCTCCTTGGTGAAGAACCCGGCCTCGATGTCGCCGAAGATGATCGCCTCGAACTTGTAGAGCTGCTCCTTGGTGGTCGGGAAGCCCTTCTGGAGTTCCGGCATGTCGTCGCCGCCCTGGACGTAGAAGCGGCCGTGGCCGGTGCGCAGCAGGGTGACGATGCGGAAGTCGGGGTCGCGGAACAGCGCGCGGCGCACGAAGCGGAACTCGGTGCGCGGGCTGCCCTCGACGTACAGCACCGGCAGCCGTTCCTCGCTCACGTCGACCAGGAACTCGCGCAGGTTGTTGTCGGTGATCTTCTCGCCGTCGCCGGGCTTGATGAAGAGATTGTACTTCTGCGGGCCTTCCTTCTCGGGGAAGAAGGAGAACCGCACCTGGTACATGTCCTTGTCGTCCTGCGGACGGACCTCCATGGTCGAGAGGATCGCCTCGCCCTGGCGCAGATGGACGGCAAATGGCGCGGTGAAACCGCTGCAGCGCACGGTGGCGGTCGCGTCCACCCGCGCATTGCGGCGCACCTTGGGCGGCACCTCGATGCGCACGATGTCGTAGTCCTTCGCGGGATTCGAGCTGCCGAATCCGACGGTGAACAGCTTGATGTGCTCGGCCTTGAGATAGCGCGCCATCTCGAGCGGCGAACCCGAGCCGTTGTTGCCGCCGTCGGTCAGCATCACCACCGCCGCCAGCGGCAGGCCGTGCAGGTCCTGCACCACATCGCGTAGGGAGCGGAAGTAATTGGTGTGGTCACCGTCGGCTTTGGCTTGGCGGACGTCGGTCAGGCGCTGGGCGCCGTCGGCCATGACGAACACCCGGGGCGCCAGCTCGCCGCGCATGTCGCCCGCCACCCCGGTGGCGCCGTCGGCGCCGAACAGGGCGGTACGCGCCGCGGAGAAACGAGCGCCGCCAGAAGCCGAATCCTCGAGCGTCATGCTCTGCGACGAATCGAGCAGGAAGGCCACGAAGGTCTCGTCGCTGGTCAGCTTGGGCAGACGCAGGACCGGCCCGAAAAGCATCAGTAAGAGGACCGCCAGCACGCTCGCGCGCAGCGCGAATAGCACGCGCCGCCGCACCGGCGCCACCGCCTGACGCGACTTCCGATACAGCCAATAGGCCGCGCCCGCGGCGAGCAGCACGAACACCACGCGCAGTTCGGCGGCGATGGGGATCGAGAACCCGATCTCGCCCTGCCGGTACAGCTCCAGCGGAAATTTGAAGAGACGCTCGAAAATCATTCTTTGGCCAGCTGCTCGTAATAACGGTTGACCAGCACCCGGTACTGCGCCGGCGTCTCCTCGCGGGTCGCCGCCGACAGCCGCTTCGCCTTGAGCACGCTCTCGAGCTTGCCTTCGAGGTGGTTCGAAACCGATTTCAGCGACGAGATGAAGGTGCCGAGCTTATCATTCTGGTCCTTATGCTCTTTCTTGCCGGTGGCGAAGAGCTGACGGAACGAGGCGTCATCAGTGGCGGCCAACGCCTGCAGCTGCGCCTGCACCGTGGCGTCGGCGAGGTGATCGTCGGCGATGCGCTTCGCCAGCCGCGCGGTGGCTCGCCGCAGATCGGCCTGGGCCTGGCGCTGCTCCTCGTCGCTCAGCTCCTTCTTCGGTTTCGCAGCTGTGGCCTCAGCGGCCTTGGCCTCGCCGGTCTTGGCGTCTGGGTTCTTCGCATCGGCATGCGCGGGATCCGCTCGATGCGCGTCCGAATTTTTCGCATCCCCGGTCTTGGCGTCGGCCGTCTTCGCGTCGCCGTCGTGGTGATCCGCATCCTTCCCGTCAGCGGCTATCGGCTCGGCTGGCTTGCCGTCCGGCGCCACTCCGCCCAGCTCGGCGGTCTTGGCGATCAGCTCCTTCACTTCGGCGTCAGCTCGTTTGAGCTTCTGTTCGCGCGTCGCGGCCATCGCGCCATTGGCCGCCTGGAGCTGGTGGGTCAGCTTGTCGAGCCCCTCGCCCAGCTTCTTCTGGGTTTCCTTGGCTTCGGTGAAGTCGTGCTGCGCGAGGTTCACCGCGGCGGTGACCATGGTCTCGGCGAGCTGGTCCTGCTCCATGGTCTTCGCCGCCTTCTTCAGCTCGTCGGCGGCCTCCTTCTTGTCCTGCGACTGGGCGAGCTTCGCCACCTGCTGGACATAGGCTTCCAGATCCTCCGCCGCCTTCTGGTTCTCGACCTGGAGCTTGGCGAGGCCGCGGATCTTCTCAGCCTCGGGCGCGGTGAGCTTCACCTCGGCGTTGGGATCCGGATTGCGCTTCGCCGCGTCCTCGACCACGCGATCGGTGGCGTCGCGGATGCGCTTCTGCTGCTCGGCGATCTGCTGGACGCGGTCTTCCGCCGCCTCGATGGTGTGCTGGAGATCCGCGAACTGCGACACGTCGAGCTTCTCGGCCGCCTTGGCGAGCTCGTGACGCGCCTCTTCGCCGTGCGCCGCCGCCTGCTGCAAGGTGCCGGCGCGGATCTTGTCGGCGGCTTCCGCCATCTGCTCATGGGTCTGGCGCAGGTGGTCGAGCACCTCACGCGTGTCCTTGTCGGCGTTCGGCGCGGCCTTGGCGAGCTGCTGCGCGAGACGGTTGGCGTCCTCGGCCAGCTGCTGCTGCTCCTTGCCGAGCTCGGCGGTGCGCTCGGCGACATCCGCCGTCTGCGCCGCGGGATCGCGCTGGGGATCGCGCTGCGGATCGTTCTGATCGTGCGCGGGATCCTTGCCGTCGGCCGCGGCCGGTGGCTTCTGGTCGGCCTTCGCCTGATCCTCGCCAGCCGGCGGCTGGTGGTTCTGATTGGGCGCGGCGGCGTGCGGATCGGCGGCGACCATCGCCAGCTTCTTCACCTCGGCGATCAGGTGCTCCTGCTTCTTCTCGAGCTGCTTGGCCTCGTCGCGCAGGCGCTTGGCGTCCTCGCCCTTGATCGCCCGGTGATAATCCGGGCTCGCACCCGGCGGCGGCGCATCGAACGCGGGCTTGGGCGCATCCATCTTCAGGAAGCCGAGCGCATCGGCCATCGGATCATCATGGCCGCCAACGCCGCCGATCTCCTGGACGTCGGTCTGCTGGAGCATGTCCATGCCGACGCCGGCGCTGGTGTAGAGCGCGAGCGCCTGCCGCAGTTCGGCGGTCGAGGCCTCGGCGTCATGGGCCTTGAGTTTGGCGATGGCGACCACGATGTGATCGTCCCCCTCCTTCACCATCGCAGCTTTTTCCGGGGTGAGACTGCCGGGTTTCGGCTTGGCGAACTTGAGGGGAACACCGCCGGGGCCCATCTTTTCGGCCATCTCGTCGCAGAGCTTGTCGTAGTCGGCGCTGCTGACGCGGGCCTTCTGGACGTGGATGTTCCAGACCGCGGCGATGAAGGCCATCAGGTTCGCGGGGTGCCTGTGCGCCTCGTGCGCGACTCCGTTCGGGAATGCGCCGGCGATCTCGTACGGACGGATCTTGAGCAGGTAGATGTCGGACGTGTACTGCTGTCCCTTGCGGTCGAACGCCTGCACGTGGTAAAACAGCGAATCCCCGGCCTTGAGGTGCTGCTTCGCTTCCGCCAAGGGCATGAGCAGGGCGACATCGTGCTCACCCGGCGTGCGATCGGTGGTGGTCAGCGGGAACGCGAGCCGGTGTTCGCCGATATCGCCTTTTCCCGCGTTGTAGACCAGGTCGACGTGGTCGAGGCCGACGTCGTCGCCGGCATGCACGATGAAGGGTATCTCGGCCGAGGCGTGGACCGAGAGATCCGATGTCGGCGAGGTGACCGCGACGGTCGGCGGCTCGTCGACGATGGCGTGCACCGCGAAGACGCTGCTCGGGCCGATCGCCTGCTGGTCGACGCTGGCGATCGCCACGCTGAAGGTGGCGTCCTTGTCGATGGTGAATTCGACCTTCGCGGCGTGCTCGCCGCCGGTCTCTCCGACCAGCGGCAGCCGCCGGCCATCGCCGAAGACGGCTTCGCCGCCGGCGAGCGCGGTGTTGGCGAGTGCGCGCAGGATCACCCGCGAACCGACCAGCGCCGAGATGTCGGCGGTGCGGCCGAAGACCACACTCGGCTGCCCACCGGCATACTCCGGCGGCACCACCGTGACCTGATAGCCTTTCAGCTCGAGCGGATCGAAGACCGAGACCGCGACGGTCTCGGACACCTGGCCGCCGCACTGCAGGAAGAACTCGAGATCATCGACGATGTCCGGCAGGCGCAGCGTATAGGTGTTCAGCTCGTCGACCTCCTGCATCGGCAGGGTCTTGAAGGCGGCGGAACCCTTGAGCCGGTAGCTGAAGCGCACCTCGTCGGTCGCCGAGCCGCTGAGCTTCGCCTTCACCCCGAGCGACGAGCCGCGGGAGAGGCGGCGGTCCTGCGGATCGAGCGCGATCTGGAATTCGATCTTCGCGCGCTCCTCGGCGGTCGACGCGACCGACGCGAGGTCCTCCTTGCTGGCCTGCCACGGCATCAGCAGCCGATGCACGCGCGAGCTCGAGAACTTGATCGCGCTGACCGCGCAGAAGAACAGAACCACCGCCGCGGTCAGCACGTACTTGCGCAGCCGCGCCAGGTCGAGCACGCGCGACAGGCGCAGACCGCCAGCCTGGCTCGCCGCCGAGGCCACGATGTGGTCGACGATGTAGCGGTACGCCGCGTTGCGGTCGCCGGCGGCGCTCTGGCCGAACGCGGTCGCCGAGAGCAGCGCGCCGTCGGCGCCTTGCTGACGCTCCTCGATGTACATCGCCACCTGCTCGTCGGGGATCGTGCGCAGCAGCTCGCGGACGACATGGCGCACGATCAGCACACCGACCGCCACGCCCGCCACCGCCAGCACGCCGATGCGCACGATCTGCGGCATGACGTAGAGGTAATCGAGCAGGGCGAGGACTAGCAGCATGCCCACGCTTTCGAGCACCACGACGGCGAGGCCGCGAGCCGCTGCCGCGCGCTTGAGCGCCCAACGGACGCGCGCGAGGCTCGCGCGCAGATCCTCGTAGGATGCGCCACCGGTCGATGCCACCGCAGTGTCGGATGGCGGCGCGGATGGCGATGCATGCAGGTCGGTCACAGCTGGTTCTCCGCGGGGGATCAACGACGCGAGGTCTGGTTGGATAGCAGGTGTTCGGCGAACAACAGGATCAGTACGCCGATGAGGAGGATGATGCCGATCTTCTGTGCGCCTTCGATGCGCTCGCGGATCGACTCCGACGCGGCGACCCAGACGCGCGATCCATCGATCGTCAGTTCCCGACCGGTCGGCTCGGAAGTCAGGGCCGCGGTCACCTCCGCCGCATCGAATGCGACGGTCTCGGATTCGCTGCGCGCCAGGTTGACGGCGAGCTGCGTGGAGGCGCCGTCGGCGTCGACCCGGTAGATGCCGGGCGCCTGGGCGGCCGCGCCGACCGGCTCGGCGCCTGGCGGTAGGATCGCGACGGCCTTCACGGTCTTGGCTCCATCGGCTGCGAAGCGTGTTCCGACCTCGACATTGGCCTCGCCCTCGCTGTGCACCGAGACGTACTTCAGGGCCTCGTGGACGAATGGCACGAAGATCCCGCCCTGCAGGCAGAAGTCGCTCCACGCCATTCCGGCGGAGGAGGTGAAGAGCAGCGAGGTGCCCTTGCCGAGCGCGCACTCGAGTAATGCCGGCCGGCCGTCGATGAAGCGCGCGAGGACGCGCGACGACTGCGAATCGGTGACCACGCAGTAGCGCGCAAAGCGGGCGGTGCTGAAGTCGCCGCTCTGCGGCAGGGCGAAGTCGGCGAAGATCGGATGCGTGAGGTCGATGTCGCCGAGGGTCCAGCCTTCCTCCTTCTCGGGCTTGCTCGCCACGTCCTTCAGCCGGCAGGGCGCGATGTCGGCGAAGGCGGCGTTGAAGTCGTCGGCTTTGATGCGGTCGCCGCAGAAGAACAGCGCGCCGCCGCCGGACTGGAGGAATGCCTTGAGCGCGCCGGTCGCTTCCGTGGAGATTCCCGAGACGTTGGTGAACACCACCGCCTGCGCTCCCGAGAGATCCTTGGCGCCGAGATCCTTCGGTGGGATCTCGCGCACCGTGAACGGCGAATCCTGCAGGCTCAGCGATTCCTTGACGAACCGCCCGTCGTCGAGCGCCAGCGAGGCGTTCGCGCCGCCGTTGACCAGCAGGACCTGCACCCGCGGCCGCACGTGCAGGTCGAGGTACCAGGTGTTGTCCCCAGGAAAATCGTCGGTGGTCTCGGCGGTGATCATCCCCGCCACATCGCCTGGCTCGGTGAGCGGATATTCGAAGCGCACGACCTCGGTCTTGCCCGGCCCCAGGTTCACCACCTGCTCCGCGACCGTCTTGCCGCCCATCGTCAGCACCACCTTGGTCGCGGGATGATCGACGGCGCCAAAGTTGCGCAGCTGCAGGCTGATCGCTCCCGGCCGCTGCGACACCACCGCGCCCTGCGGAATCACCGCCTTGGCGATGGCGATGTTGTCCGCGGGCCGCGACGCCACCGGCTTCACCACCAGGGTGGTTCCCGCGGCCAGTCGCCAATCGCTCGCGGAAGCGTCCGCCCCGCTCTTCTGCAGGTCCGACAATACGATGATCTGCCGCGCATTGTTCGCGTACTCCTGCGCCTGCAGCAGGCGGTCCGAAAGGCGCAGCGCGGCGGTCAGGCTGCCGCGGCCCCAGCCGGCCTGGAGATGCGCCACCGTGTCGCGGACGCGATCGATGTCATCGGTCATCGGCAGCTGGACCGAGGATTCCGCCTCGATCACCACCACCGCGGCGCGATCGAGGCGTGGGCGGAAGTCCGCGATCGAAGCCAGCGCCTGTGCGCGCGCTTCCTCCATGCGCGAACCGATGCGCATCGACGCGGTGACGTCGATCACCAGCACCGCCGCCTTCCCGGGTGCGCCACCAGACGCGGCGCCGGCGTCGCCGCCGCTGGTGAAGAAGGGCCGCGCGAGCGCGAACACCGCCACCGCGATCACCAACGCGCGCAAGATCAGCAGCGTCACCTCGCGCAGCTGCTGGGTGTGGGTGATCCGGCGCGAGGCGCCGAGCAGGAAGCGCGTCGCCGGGAAGACCACACGGCGGATGCGGTGCCGCTGCAGGAGGTGGATCAGGATCGGCACGGCGACCGCGACGAGACCGACCAGGAACCAGGGATTCAGGAGGTGCATCGGATCGGCGCCTAGAACAGCCGGCTGCGTCGGTGGAGGTATTCGCGCAGCGCCAGCTCGAGGCTCGCCGAGGTGTTCATCATCTTGTAGTCGACGCCCAGACTGGCGAAGCCCGTGCGGTAGGAGCCGAAGAACTGGTCGAACTCCTCGAGGTATTGGGCGCGCGCCGCCTGCGGTGCGACCAGCGCCTCCTCCTTGGTCTCGGTGTCGGTGAACTGCGTCATCGCGTCGAAGGGGAAGTTGATCTCGTCGTTGTCCATCACGTGGAAGACGATGACCTCGTGGCCGGCGAAGCGGAAATGCTGCACCGCGCCGAGGACCTTGAGCGGATCGTCGAGCAGGTCGGTGATGAGGATGATCATGCCGCGCTTGCCGAGGCTCTCGGCGAGCACGTGCATCGGTCCGGCGAGGTCGGTGTCGCCGCTTCCAGGAGTGACGTTGTCGAGGGTCGAGAACAGCAGCTGCCGGTGCGCCGGGCTGCCGCGCGCCGGCAGCTTCTCGCGGATCTGGTCGTCGAACACCATCAGCCCGGTGGCGTCGCGCTGCCCGAGGGTGAGGTAGGACAGGCACGCGGCCATGCGGCACGCGTACTCGAGCTTGCTCCACTGCGCGCCGTCGCCCTTGTATCCCATCGACGGCGAGGAATCGACGAGGATGTGGCAGGCGAGGTTGGTCTCCTCCTCGAACTGCTTGAGGTAGTAGCGGTCGCACTTCCCGAACACCTTCCAGTCGAGGTGCTTGATGTCGTCGCCCGGGACATACTGCCGATACTCGGCGAACTCGACGCTGAATCCACGGTACGGCGAGCGGTGCAGCCCGAGGATGAAGCCCTCGACCACGCCCTTCGCCAGCATCTGCATGGAGCCGATGCGACCGAGCGTCTCGACGTCGAGGTACTTGTACTGCGCCATGGTCAGGCCTGCGGGCGCCGAGGGGTCATCCGCATCTCACAATCCGCTCGTCGGCGGCTTGACCACATCGAGGACCTTGCGGATCAGGTCCTCGCTGGTGATGCGCGCGCTCTCGGCGCGGAAGTTGGTGACCACGCGGTGGCGCAGCACCGGCATGGCGACCGCCTGGATGTCCTTCGCCGAGACATGGAAGCGGCCGTCGAGCACGGCGCGCGCCTTGGCTGCGAGCACGAGATAGATCGAGGCCCGCGACGACGCGCCCCAGGCGACGTTCTCGCGAATGAAATCCGGCGCCTGCTTCGAGGTCGGCCGCGTCGAGGCTGCGATGCGCACGGCGTAGCGCATCAGACCTTCGACGACCGGGACCTCGCGCACCACCCGCTGATAATGAAGCAGCTCGTCGCCAGCCATCACGCGCTCGAGCTTCGGCGACGTCGAGCGCGTGGTCTGCTCGATCACCGCCACCTCCTGCTCGCGCGGCAGATGGCCGATGATCGACGAGAACATGAAGCGGTCCTGCTGGATCAGCGGCAGGGAATAGGTGCCTTCCTGCTCGATCGGATTCTGGGTGGCGAGGACGAAGAAGGGCGCCGGCAGCTGGTGGGTGACGCCGGCGACCGTGACCTGGTGCTCCTGCATCGCCTCGAGCAGCGCGGCCTGGGTCTTGGGCGGGGTGCGGTTGATCTCGTCGGCGAGGATGATGTTGCCGAAGATCGGCCCCTGACGGAAGCGCAGCGCGCGCTGGTGCGTCGACTTGTCCTCCTCGAGCACCTCGGTGCCGGTGATGTCGGAGGGCATCAGGTCGGGGGTGAACTGGATGCGCCGGAAGCTGAGGTCGAGGATGTCGCCGATGCTCTTGATCAGCAGGGTCTTCGCCAAACCGGGCACGCCGGTGATCAGGCAATGCGAGCCGGCGAAGAACGAGATCAGCACCTCGTTGATGACCTGCTCCTGGCCGATCACCGCCTTGGAGATCTCGGTCAGGATCCTGGCCTTGCTCTGGGTCAGCTTCTCGAGCAGGCCCTCCATGCGCACGCCGTCGAAGGCCTCGGCGTTGGTGGTCTTGGTCGCTGGCACGGTCATGCGCGCGCTCCCTGAGGTCGGTCGGTGGGCATGGATCAGCCTTTCAGCGCGGGAAATGCCGCGACCAGGCGGACGATCAGGTCGTCGACCGTGACCTTGTCGACCTCGGCGCGGAAGTTGAGTCCGATGCGGTGGCGAAGCACCGGCGCGATCACCGCGCGCACGTCCTCGAGGGTGACCGCGCGGCGGCCGTTGAGCGCCGCCGTGCTCTTGGCGGCGAGCACGATGTTCTGCGACGCACGCAGGCCCGCGCCCCAGGCGATGTATTCCTTGGCGAAGTCGATGGCGGTCTTCTCGCCGGTGCGGGTCGCGGCGACCAGATCGACGATGTAGTTCGAGATCGCCTTCGGCACGTCGATCTCGCGGATCATCTTCTGCGCCTCGACCAGATCCTCGCCGCTGAGGATGGCGCGCAGCTCGACCCGCTGCACGCCGGTGGCGGCGCGCACGATCTGGACCTCTTCATCCTCGGTGTTGTACGGCATCATGATGTTGAACATGAAGCGGTCCTGCTGCGCCTCGGGCAGCGGATAGGTGCCCTCCTGCTCGAACGGGATCTGGGTGGCGAAGACGAAGAACGGCTTGGGCAGCGCGTGGGTCTGGCCCGAGATCGTCACCTGCTTCTCCTGCATCGCTTCGAGCAGCGCGGCCTGGGTCTTCGGCGGCGTGCGGTTGATCTCGTCGGCCATCACGATGTTGGAAAATATCGGCCCGCGCACGAACTTGAGCTGGCGGTGCCCGGTGGTGCGGTCCTCCTCGAGGATCTCGGTGCCGGTGATGTCCGCCGGCATCAGATCGGGGGTGAACTGGATGCGCTTGAAATCGAGCTTGAGGATCGGCGCCAGGCTGGTCACCAGCAGGGTCTTCGCCGCGCCGGGGACGCCGGTGATCAGGCAGTGGCCGCCCGCGAAGATCGCGGTCAGCAGCTGGTCGACCGGCTGATCGTGTCCGACGATGATGCGCTTCAGCTCGGCGACGATCTCGGCGCGGATGTCGCGGACGTAGGCGACATCGATGGTTGCTGCGGGCATTATGGGATTCCTAGGGCGGCGGGGCCGGTGTTGGACCGGCGGAGGCGGCCGACGTGGGTAAATGCGCACCAAAAGAGCGTGTGACAGGATCGATCGCGCCAATCGGAGCAGTTCGATGCCATCGGCGGGGCACGGTCACATCGCCAGGTATAAGTCCTTTCCCCCTCAGACAACGCCAGCAGGCGAGTCGGGGCTCGCCCGCATCGCCGCGATCGGAGGGTCGCCCGTCGGTCACCATTTCCCGGTATCGGCGTTGCCAGGAAACGATAGGCTGATTCTGTCCCTCTGGAG
>JACDEN010000029.1 GCA_013816415.1 Planctomycetota bacterium | reverse complement strand
CGCGTTCCCTGACCGAGGTCGGCGCTGCCGATCTCGCGCGGATCGCCGGTATTCCGCGCTGCCGCTTCGATCTCGTGTACGACCCGGAAGCCCATCGGCTGGATGGCCGCGAGTCGATGTCCTTCACCAACCGCGGGCCCGATGCGCTCGCCGACCTGGCCTTCCACACCTTCGGCAACGCCGCGGTCTACCACGGCGCCGAGCTGACGATCACCGCTGCGCGCGTCGATGGCGTCGAGGCGGTGGTCGAACCGGTGCGCGACGGCACCGCGGCGATGGTCCATCTGCCGACGGTGCTCGCCAGCGGCGCCGAAACGCGCATCGACCTCACGTTCCACACCACGCTCTCGACGCATGGCGGACTCTACGGGCTGCTCGCCAGCGACCACGGCGTCGACTGCTTCTATGGTTGGCATCCCGAGCTCGCGGTGCGGCGCGATGGCCGTTGGCAGCTCCATCCGGTCGGTCAGCACGGAGATCCTACCCAGAACGAGATGTTCCACGCGCTGGTCACAATCAGGCTCCCGTCCGGCAGCCAGCTGATGTCCTCGGGCAGCGAGGTCTCGCGCACGCTCGGCCTCGACGGCGCCAGCACGACGGTGATCTCCAGCGCATTCACCAGGAATCTGGTGCTGGTGGTGGGGTCGGGATTCCAATCACTGCGACGGCAGGTCGGCGGCACCGAGGTGGTGTCGTGGCATCGCCCGGAAAGCGCGATCGGCGGACAGCGTGCGCTCGATACGGCGGCCGATGCGCTCGACTTTTTTGCTGAACGGTTGGGACCATACCCCTATCGCGAGTTCGATGTCGTCGAAGCGCAGCTCGGCGAAGCCGTCGGCGGGATGGAGTCGACGGGGCTGATCCTCATCGATCGCGCGAACTACACCGCGCTGAGTCTGGCCGGAGACCCCGGCGCGTTCGAGACCATGCCGACCTTCATGATGGCGATGGTGGTGTCGCACGAGACCGCGCACCAGTGGTGGTACGACCTGGTCGGCAGCGACTCCTACCTCTATCCCTGGCTCGACGAGAGCCTCACCAACTGGACCGGCTGTTGGTACCTGGAGCAGCGCATGGGTCCGGTCAGCGCGTCCGGCGGCTTCCAGACCTGCCTGATGGAGTGCGGCGCGGACCCGACCGGACGCACCATGCCGCTCAACCTCGCCGCCGACGCCTATCCCGACGACCTCAGCTACGGCGGAGTCATCTATGGCCGCGGTGCGCTCATGTACCAGGCGCTGCGGCGGAAGGTGGGCGATGCGGCGTTCGGGCGGTTCCTCGCCGCCTATCAGCAGCGTTTCCGCTACGGTTATGCCCGGGAATCCGACCTGCTGTCGACCCTGGCCGAGACCCTGGGCCAGGACACGCAGGAGTGGTTCCGCACCACCTGGGTCGAGGGGGTCGGCCTGACCCCGCGCGACCTGATGGAGGCCTCCCGGGCGATGCCCAGGAGCCAGCCGGGCGACGACGCCAAGGACCATTGACGACGGTCCTTGCGTCGCATCGTGGCGATGAGGTATACTGCCACACGATGCGCCCTGCGGTCCGCCCTGCGAGAGCCTCATGACTGCCACCACCGATGCCGGGGTGGTCGCGCAGCTGCTGCGGCGTCTCGACAAGCTCAACGCCATCGGCATCGCGCTCTCGGCCGAGAAGGATCCGCTGCGGCTGGTCGAGCAGATCCTGCTCGGCGCGAAGGACATCACCAACGCCGACGGCGGCACCGTCTATTCGGTCACCGGCGACGGCCATCTCAGCTTCGAGATGCTGCGCAACGACACCCTCGGCTTGGCGATGGGCGGTTCGAGCACGGTGGCCGTCCCCTACAAGCCGCTGTCGCTCACCCGCGAGGACGGCAGCCCGAACCACGCCTCGGTGGTCGCGCACACGGTGCTCACCGGAGACACCGTCAACATCCCAGACGCCTACCACGCCGAGGGCTTCGACTTCGCGGGCACACGCGCGTTCGACGCCAAGACCGGCTACCGCTCGACCTCGATGCTGACGGTGCCGATGCGCAACCACGAGGGCGAGATCACCGGCGTGCTGCAGCTCTTGAACGCGCGCGGCGATGACGGCAAGGTCTGTCCGTTCTCGATGTCCGAGCAGCGGCTGGTCGAGAGTTTGGCGTCCCAGGCGGCGACCGCGCTGACCAAGCACGACCTGATCGAGGGGATGCGCAAGCTCTTCGAATCGTTCGTGCAGCTGATCGCCACCGCGATCGACGAGAAATCGCCCTACACCGGCGGCCACTGCCGACGCGTTCCCCAGCTGACGATGATGCTGGCCGAGGCCGCGGCGCGCGTGAACTCAGGTCCACTCGCGGGATTCTCGATGAACGAGGGCGACCGCTACGAACTGCACATCGCCTCGTGGATCCACGACTGCGGCAAGATCACCACGCCCGAATACGTCATGGATAAGGCGACCAAGCTGCAGACCATCTACGATCGCGTCGGCCTGATCGAGACGCGCTTCGAGATCGTGCGCCGCGACCTCGAGATCGCAGCGCTCAAGCGTGCCGCGGCCGCGCCCGCAGGCGAACGTGCGGCGATCGAGACAACCCTGCGCGAGGAGATCGCCGCGCTCGACGACGACCTCGCCTTCATCCGTCGCGCCAACACCGGCGGCGAGTTCATGAAGCCCGAGGACCAGGAGCGCATCCGCCGCATCGCCATGCGCACGTGGCGCGCCCCCGACGGCGACCTCCAGCCGATCCTCACCGACAACGAGGTGCGCAACCTGACCATCGCCAAGGGCACGCTGCTGCCGGAAGAACGGCTGATCATCAACAACCACATGGTGTCGACGATCAAGATGCTGGAGTCATTGCCGTACCCCAAGCATCTGAGGCGCGTCCCCGAATTCGCCGGCGGCCACCACGAGCGCATGGACGGGAAGGGCTACCCCAAGGGTCTGACCCGCGACCAGATGTCGGTGCAGGCGCGGGTGATGGGCATCGCCGACATCTTCGAAGCGCTCACCGCCGACGACCGGCCCTACAAGAAGGCGATGCCGCTGAGCATGGCCCTCGGCATCCTCGGTCGGATGGCCGGCGAAGGGCACATCGATCCCGACCTGTTCAACGTCTTCATCGGCGAGGGGGTCTATCTCGAGTACGCGAAGACGTACCTGAATCCCGAGCAGCTCGATCAGGTCGATCTCGCCAAGATCCCGAACTACCGCCCGGGCTGAGGGCGCGGGCGGGTCTGACTCGACAGACGGTCTGTGGCGACTGCGCGTTAGACGGATGGGTTAAGGTCGGTGGAGCGCCACATTCGAGCCGCCATTGAGCGGTGGGGTCCTGCTGCGTTGATGCGTGATAACGAGCACTGGTGTATCCTTTCGACAGGACAGCCCACGCAGCACCGGTCTTCCCCACGCGCTGCCGGCCATTTTTCATAAGACGGCGGCACCGAAATATCCGCATTATCTCGCGGACAGAGCGCCAGGAAAATATTTGACATGCACTGGACTTTATGGCTGAAAGCCAGCCTTGTGAAATGCGCGCAGTTCGTGCTTAAGAAATCACAAATGGGAGAATGACGCAGTGATGATGAGGCAGCGAGAACGCGTACCCATGATGATCGCCACGACGTATCGATCAAAGCATCGCAACTGAGATTGAGGCAAGGCGACAATGATTACGGTTTTTCTGTTTCCAATTTTTCCGCCCAAGCCCCGCGGTGTGCGGAGCGAGCCTCGGCTTCGATCTTTTTAAAATTGGCAGCCACCGATTCCGGCAAATCATTCTCTTCCTTGCGGTAGATGGCCCACCCCGCACGAATCAATTCCTCCTGCAGGCACAAGCGCTTCTCTCCCGCCCCAGCCTGAGCTTTCGTGTCATAGCGGACCAATCCCCGGATGCGGCCGAACGCATCGACGGGAAATTCGTCCGACGGTTCATATAAGGAGATGGTCGAGCCCGCATGTAAATAGTGACGGAGGAGGCTTGCGGACGGGCTCGGGTGTTGCTCATCGACCATCTCGATGGTTTCCGTTAAGGCTATATAGGATAGCTGCACACGCACCGGAATGGTGGCGCCACCAAGACTCGACTCGACGACGATGTTCAAGCCGTCGGAAATGTCCCGGACGGTGACTTGGGCGGTTTCCACCGCCTCGGCGCAAGCCACGCCGAGGAGGCATGCGGAGATGATTAAACACTTTTTGAACATGTGCGGTGCTCGATTCACGTCGTGAGAACCCAAGAATGTAATAATAAATACGTGGAGGTAATCAATTGTGCGAATTTGATGTGATGTCGCCGATCCGATGATCCGTGATCCGAACTGCGCCGAACATTATTATGGCATGCGGCCTTTATGCGGCTTCACGTGTCCATTATTTCCTGACGATGAAATTTTAAAAAAAATTGGAAGGGGATCGATGAAGGTCGATCGACAAATCGTAGAGAGTGTTTGAATATGCGGGAGCTTTTCGCGTCCTGTTTCAAGCAGCCACACCTCGTCTTAAGAGCAAAGGGGTGCAAATATTGCGCCTACGCTCAGACTTTTTGCGTTTTAAGGGACAGCAGAAGGATATAACAATTGTAATCATAATGGTTTACGCGATTGAAACGACTATCAAACCTTGAGTGGTTCATACCATTCAACTCCTAAGTGCATGCGGCATCCCCTATTAAGACCATCGTGGACTCGTGGCGACTGCTTTGTACAAAGTCTGCCCCTATTCCCTCGCAAACGCATATTTCTGATCGGCCACCATATGCATCGAATCGCCCTCCTACTTGCCCTCCTCGCCATTCCCGTCGCGGCCTGGGCCCTGGACGCGCCCAACGTCAAGCCCGCCGGTGGGACCTACGACCACACGGTGTCGGTGGTGATCAAGCAGAAGCCCAAGGAAGCCGACGTCAGATTTTCCATCGATGGGTCGGCAATCACGCCGTTGTCGTCGCTCTACGACCATCCCATCCACCTCGCGGCGACCACCACGCTGCGCGTGCAGTCGTTCCTCGATGGCGTCGCCAGCCCGGAAGTGGTCGTGACCTACGTCATCACCGGCGTCAACAACGTCGGCGCCACGCCGACGTTCTCGCCTGCCCCGGGAACCTACGCGGCTCCGGTGTCGGTCGCGCTCGCATCGACCACGCCCGGCACCTCGATACATTTTTCAATCGACGGCACCGAACCCACGGTCGCGAGTCCCACTTAATACATCCCCGATCTCCATCTCGTCGAACACCACCGTGCGAGCGCGCGGATTCGCCAATGGTTACTTTGAGGGCGCGGTCGCGGTCGGTGTGTATTCCTTCCAGGTCGCGCAGCCCACGGCATCGCCCCCGGCGGGCACGTATGGTGCAACGCAGCAGGTCACGCTCGCGTCCACCACACCGTCGGCGGTCGTCCATTTCACGTTGAATGGTGCGCCTCCGACCGAGTCATCGGCGATCGCGAGCGGTGCGATCACCGTCGCGACCAGCGAGACCATCACCGCGCGCGCCTTCCGCACCGGTTGGACCGAGAGCACCTCGCTGGTGGCGTCCTATGTGATCGCGAACCAACCCGCCAACCAACCGCCAGCCTTCACCAAGGGCGCCGATCAGACGGTGCTCGAGGATTCTGGCGTGCGCACCGTGTCCGCGTGGGCAACCGCGATTACCGCGGGGCCGTCTTCCGAATCCGCGCAAACCGTCTCGTTCCAGATCACCGTCGACACCCCGGCGCTGTTCGCGGTCCAACCGGCAGTCTCATCGATCGGCACCCTGACCTTCACGCCTGCGGCGAACGCCTACGGCACCGCGGTGGTATCCGTCAATGCCAAGGACAACGGCGGAACTGCCAATGGCGGTGTGGACACCAGCGCCGACCAGACCTTCGTGGTCATCGTGACGCCGGTGAACGATGCGCCGTCCTTCACCGCCGGCGCCGATCAGATCGCGCTCGAGGATTCGGGGCCCAAAATCGCAGCCGGATGGGCGAGCGTGATCAGCGCGGGGCCCGCCAACGAATTGGCTCAGGCCGTCAGCTTCACGGTGAGCGCATCCGTTCCCTCGCTGTTCAGCGCTGGGCCCGCGATCGATGCCGCTGGAACGTTGAGCTATACGCCGGCAGCGAATGCGAACGGCTCGGCAGTGATCACCGTGCAGGCCCATGATGATGGCGGCGTGGCGAATGGCGGAGTCGACTTCAGCGCTGCTCGGACGTTTGCTATCACGATCACGGCCGTGAATGACGCTCCGTCATTCACCAAGGGTGCGGATCAGACGGTGCTCGAAGACGCGGGGGCGCAGAGCGTCAGCGGTTGGGCGACGGCCATCGCCGCCGGACCAGCTGATGAAGCGGCGCAAGTGGTGTCCTTCAGTGTGAGCACGAACAATGCCGCATTGTTTTCCGTGCAGCCGGCGGTGTCGGCGGCAGGGGTGCTGAGCTATACGCCAGCAGCGAATGCCAATGGCGTCGCCAGCATCTCGGTGGTCGCGAACGATACCGGTGGGGTCGCCAACGGCGGCGTGGCGTCGAGCGCTGCGCAGACGGCGACCATCACGTTGACGGCAGTGAACGATGTGCCAACTTTCACCAAGGGCGCGAACCAGTCAGTGCTCGAAGACGCGGGCGCGCAAACGGTGGGTGGCTGGGCGACCGCGATCTCTACGGGTCCGGCGGATGAAGCGGCGCAGGTGATGTCGTTCACCGTCACCACGGACAATGCTGCGCTATTTTCGGTGCAGCCGCTGGTGTCGGCAGCAGGCGTGCTCAGCTATACGCCGGCAGCGGATGCCAATGGTGTCGCCAGCATCTCGGTGGTCGCCAATGATTCTGGCGGTTTGGCGAATGGCGGTGTCGCGGCGAGTGCGGCGCAGACCGCAACCATCACGGTCACTGCGATAAACGACGCTCCGTCGTTTACCAAGGGCGGGGATCAGACGGTTATCGAAGATGCGGGCGCGCAGAGCGTCAGCGGTTGGGCAACGGCGATCTCCGCCGGTCCTGGTGATGAAGTTGCGCAGGTGGTGTCGTTCACCGTGACCACGAACAACGCTGCGTTGTTTTCGGCGCAGCCAGCGGTGTCGGCCGCTGGGGTCCTCAGCTATACCCCGGCAGCGAACGCCAACGGGGTGGCCACGATCTCCATCGTCGCGAACGATTCCGGCGGAGTCGCCAATGGCGGCGTGGCGGCGAGCGGCCCGCAAACCGCACTCATAACCGTGACTGCCGTCAATGATGCGCCCGCCTTCACCAAGGGAGCCAATCAGGCCGTGCTGGAAGATTCCGGCGCCCAATCGATCTTCGGATGGGCAACGGCGGTCCTGAGTGGGCCCAACAACGAGTCGACGCAAGCGGTCACCTTCACGGTGACGACCGACAATGATGCGCTGTTCGCCGCAGCTCCTGCGGTGTCTGCCGATGGATCACTCACCTTTACGCCCGCCACGAATGCAAATGGTGTAGCCACGCTCTCCGTCATCGCTCACGACGATGGCGGCACGGCCAACGGCGGAGTGGCTGCCAGCGCTCCGCAGACCGCGACCATTACCGTGACCGCAGTCAACGACGCGCCGTCCTTCACCAAGGGCGCCGACCAAACGGTGCTGGAAGATGCCGGCGCCCAGACGGTGAATGGTTGGGCGTCCGCGATAGCCAGCGGTCCGGCCGACGAATCGTCCCAGGCCGTGACCTTCACGGTGACCACCACCAACGCGTCTCTTTTTGCGGTCGCACCATCGGTCGCCCCGAGCGGTGCGCTCAGCTATACCCCCGCTGCGGATGCCCAGGGCTCCGCCATCATCACGGTTACCGCCTACGACAACGGTGGCATCGCCAACGGCGGAGTCGCCGCAAGCGCGGGGCAGACGGCAACCATCACGGTTACCGCCGTCAATGACGCACCTTCATTCACCAAGGGGGCGGACCAGACCGTGTTGGAGGACGCCGGCGCGCAGAGTATCGCTGGATGGGCGACCGCTCTCTCAGCCGGTCCGGCCGACGAGGCCAGCCAAGCCATGACGTTTACCGTCACCACAGACAACGCCGCCTTGTTCGCGGTGGCACCGACGGTGTCGCCAGCCGGAGTACTGAGTTATTCGCCAACCTCAAACGCAAATGGCATGGCGACGGTCTCAGTGGTGGCGAACGACACTGGCGGCACGGCCAATGGCGGGGTATCCGCGAGCGCGGCGCAGACCGCGACGATCACCGTGACGCCGGTCAATGATGCGCCGTCCTTCACCAAGGGAGCGAATCAATCCGCGGCCGTCAATGGAGGGACGCAGACGATCGCTGGATGGGCCACGGCCATCGCTCGTGGCCCAGCAGATGAAGCTGGCCAAGCCGTGAATTTCCTGATCAGCGTCGATCACCCCGAGTTTTTCAGCGCCACTCCAAGCATCACCCAAAACGGGACCCTGACCTGGGCCCCCTCGGCGGTCGGGACCGCCCTCGTGACGGTTCGGATCCACGACGATGGCGGGACGGCCAATGGGGGAATCGACACCAGTGCGCCCCAAACCTTTACCATCATCATCTCGGCGGCTCCGATCATTGCCGAGTTCGTCAGCGCGGGCACGTCAGTATCCGAAGGTGTCGGGTCCACGACCATCATTGTCGTGTTGGATCGCTCGGCTGGACCCACCGGTGCGAGCATCGACTACACGGTGATTGGCGGAACGGCGACAGGTGGCGGCGTCGATTACACGCTCGCGGCAGGAACTCTGCTCTTTGGGAATGGTGCTATCATCCGCGGTTTCAGCCTGGCGATCGTCGATGATTCTCTCACCGAAGGCGATGAAACGATCCGACTGGCACTGAGCAATCCGGTGGGCCTGGCTATCGGTCCTCAATCCGAATACATGGTGACCATTGTCGACAATGATGCGCCGGTGGTGACGATTGCCGCAACCGACGCTATGATCGCTGAAGGGAACAGCACCAGCATCACCATCGCTCGGACCGGATCCACGGCAACGGCTCTTGCGATCCCTCTGACAATCACCGGCAGTGCCACCAATGGCACCGACTATACGACCATCGCGAATCCGGCGACGATTCCGAGCGGAGCGAGTTCTGTCGTCGTCACCCTACAAGCGATCGCCGATGGTGTCACAGAAGCCCCAGAGGCGGCGACGATCACGCTCGCGTCATCATCCGCCTTCGTCGCTGGCTCTCCCGCGTCCGTCACCGTGTCCATTGCCGATCGCGTGATCACGATCGCAGCGACCGATGGCTTGGCGATCGAGCCTCACCGGCCGAGTTATACCAGCACCATCACCAATGGCGGCGCTGCCGCACTCTGGATCGAAATAGGGAGTTCCGGGACTCCGGTAACCTTTACGAACCACCTGTCGCCAGTCATCAGCCTGACGACCTTGGGCGTATCATTCCCGTTCTATGGCAGCGCGTCTGGGACGGGAAGCCTCACCATTAGTGATTACGGCTACGTCACGTTCACCAACCAGGCCGCGAATGGAGTGTCCGTAGCATTACCCAGCACGTCGGCTCCCGCAAACCTGCTGGTACTGATGTGGGACCATCTCGATATCGGCACCGGAGCCGTTCGTTATCAGAAGATCGACAGCACTACCTTCGTCGTCGAGTTCAATCACGTCGTTCTCCACGATCAGCTGTACCAAGGTCCGGGGCCGGCTGGTCCACCCCCGCGGGTCACGTGCGAAGTGATCCTCCATAGCGATGGACGCATCGACTACCTGTACAACAGTTTCGACTTATCGCATTCCGGCACTGCCGTCGTTGGGCTTCAGGACGGGTCTCAAACGATTGGAACCACCGTCTCTAACCATCAAGGCGTCATCGGCACCGGGGCGGCAATCCGTTTCAATCCCACCACCTCCACCTCGGGGCCTGAACAGGCCAGCTTCACGATCACCCGCAGCGATGCGTCAGGATCATTGACCATTCCCTTCACCATCTCCGGAACCGCTACCAACGGGAGTGATTTCGCCCTCATCGGGTCCTCGGTCACCATTCCTGATGGATCGACCCAGGTGCAGATCCTCACCACGGCGCTGGCGGATGCTCTCATCGAGCCCACTGAAACGGTGACGATCACCCTGACCAATTCCGCCGCGTACGGCATCATCTCACCTGGAACCGCAACGGCGACCATCGATGACGACTATCCGACGGTCACGGTGACTGCCTCTGATGCGATCGCGTTTGAAGGCACTTCGGACACCGGCACGTTCCTCTTCACGCGAACGGGGACGCCGTCATCCGCCCTCACCGTCAATTTTACCGTGACTGGCACGGCCACCGCAAACAGCGATTATCAATCGCTCGGGACATCCATCATCATTCCCGCAGGTCAGATGTCCGCGGCGAAGACCCTGACCGCGCTTGGCGACAGCATATCTGATAACAACGAAACCGTCATCGTCACGACTGGGACGTCTCCATCGTACAACAGGGGAACCCCGGTTTCGGCCACGGCCACGATCAAGGAGACCGTCAATCAACCCCCGACCTTCGTCATCGGAACCCCGATCACGCTTCTCGAGGATGCGCCTGCGCAGGTCATTCCGGGATGGATCACCCAGATCAGTCCAGGTCCTTCAACGGAATCTGCGCAACACGTGGACTTCATCGTCACGATCGTCCCGCTTCCAGGGTCTCCGACGTCGCCGTCGATCTTCGCCGGTACGCCATCGGTCGATGCGAGCGGTGGACTTCATGTCACATTGGCTCCCAACGCGGTTGGTTCGGGCACACTGAGCATTCGCGCCCATGATGACGGGGGAACGGTCGATGGCGGCATCAACCTGAGCCCAGCGCAGACCGTCGTCATCACCGCAACACCGGTAAACGACCCACCACTCTTTGCCATCCCCATCCCGACCAAATCCGTTCTCGAAGATGGCGGCGCGCAATCCTTTGCCAATTTCATCACATCTATTGTCCCTGGTCCGAGTGATGAGAATGGCCAGATTGTGGCCTTCACTGCGGTGACCAGCAATCCGCAATTGTTCTCAGCCCTGCCCGCCATCTCGCCGCTCGGAACCCTGACCTTCCAGACGGCAGCGAACGCAAATGGTAGCGCGACGGTGACCGTCACGGCCCACGATGACGGAGGCGTGGCCAACAATGGCATCGACTCCAGTGCGCCCCAGCTGTTCACGATCCAGGTTGGTCCGGTCAACGATGCCCCGGCCTTCACCAAAGGCCCCGATCAGTCGGTTCGCCTCAGCGCCGGCGCCCAGACGATCACTGCCTGGGCAAAAAACATCTCTCCAGGCCCGAGCGACGAGTCCAGTCAGCTCGTCCATTTCAACGTCACGATGCAATCCACGGCACAATTCTCGGCTGTTCCTGCCATTTCCTCCAATGGGACGCTGACCTTCACTCCATCCTCGACGGGCGTGGCGGCGGTGTCCGTCACCCTTCAGGATGATGGTCTGACCGCCAACGGCGGAACCGACACCAGCGCCTCACAGACCTTCGTCATAACAATCTCCAATGACGCTGGGGGCTTCGACGATGGCGGTAACGGACCCGTGCCGCCCGGGAATCCCGATGTGCAAGTCATCATTCTCGACAAGACCGGCGAATCGGATGGCGAACACGATGGCGAGACGGTGTCATTCTCCAACAAAAAGTCCGTATCCGTCCAGGTGACGGCGAGCATTCCGAATGGCCCAGGCGTCATCACGGACGTGACGCTCATCGTCGATGATGGTCGCATATTCCCTCTCGGATTCGGCGGAACGCAGCAGGTTACGGTCGAGGAAGGACGCTACGCGTTCACCGCGACGGCCACGGCAACCAATGGTGGATTGACCAGTGTCGGAGAATCTCAAATGCCGAAAATACTGATCGATGATCAGACCCCACCAGCTCTCATTTGTGTAGCAAAGATCGGCATTCTGATTGCAGAGCCCCTGCCATCGATTCCCTCGAAAAGAATGGTTTATCTGAATGGGAATCCCGAGGACAGCGGTGACATATCCAACAAGGCCATGCGCAATCATCGTTCGACGTATATGTACCTACGCGATACCTTCGGGGTGCATTGTGATATTGTCGATGCCACTGGGCTGAGAAGTATGGTGACGCCGACATCCAAGGCAGTACCGTTTTTCAGTGGCGATATCATCAATCTGACTTCGACAGCGACCGGCACCGGTCACACCAGGACGTTCGACATCTCCGGCTTCTTTGGGCGCGATAATCTTGGCCCCGATAAGGTCACCGTCGATCTCGAAGATCGATGTGGCAATACCGTCACGCTGGATCCATTCCAATTTGTGATCGATAACGATCCAGACCCGAGACCCCTTGGCGGTTCCACCCAGACCAATCCGGTGAGTTGGGTCGCCTTTTCTTATGACGAGTGGCACCTGTGGTTCAAGTCAGTCACGAAGATCAATCGCATGCTCGAAGGTGACGACCATAAGTGGACTATGCCGGGCCAGGGGCTGAGATTCGAATCACTCTCAATCGACGTCGACCCAGGGACATGTAATCAGGATCTCGCAGGAAACATGGCGAAGGCGCCGTTCCGGGTGAATTGGGTAAACTTCCCTCCCGAGCAGTTGCAGCCGCACTCATGCTGCGCGCCTGACCTGCGGTCGAGGACGGCGTTGGTTGCATGCGAGCGTGAGCAGCCGGTCGGGCAGTGTCGCCTCTCTCGCGTTGCGCGCGTGATCGTCCTTGCTGCGGTTGCGACGGTTGGTGCGCCAGCAGAACTCGGCTGCGTAACCCG
>JACDEN010000376.1 GCA_013816415.1 Planctomycetota bacterium | reverse complement strand
GTTCTCGACCACGCGGCGGAAGCTTCCCGACACGCCGATGATGTTGTGCTCGGAAAACTGGATCTTGATCTCTTCGCGCAGCTGGAAGTTCTCGTCGATCAGCTCGGCCTTCTCGACGCTGACGAATTCCGCCATCGCGCACCACTGCAGGAACAGGTCGGCGAGCAGGTGCGCGACGTCCGCTCCGGCTCCCTCGAGCACCAGCACGCCGTGGATGCGCTTGGCCTTGCCCAAGGGGTAGGCGCTGATGTCGCCGACGATGATCGGTTGGTGGCCGTCGCGGCAGCGCGTCACCAACTCGCGGTCGGCGTCGTCGCCCTGGCCGCCGTCGCCATGGGCGATGATCTCTCGCGGCTCGCCGTCGTGACGGAGGGTGACCAGGCGGCCGGAGCGCAGCAGGCCGCTGCCGTGCGCCAGCCGCAGCGCGGCCAGCACTGACGCCCGGAGTTGCGGATTCGCGACCCGGGCTTCGGTGGCGGCGTCCAGGAGATCGAGGAGGGGGTTGCTCATGCGCATCCGCTCAAACGCGGTGCAGCCATGCTAAATAATTGGGCAGCCCGGCAAGCCCTCAGGGCTGCGACGAGGAGCGTCGTCGACGCTGGGCCCCAGCAGAGCCTCCCGTGGTGCGGGCGACGAGGCGGGCCAGGGTCCGCGTCGAGACGAATCCGGCCTGGGCTGCGATATCAGTCAGAGGGAGGTGGGTCGCGCGCAGCAGTTCCAGCGCGCGCGTCAGGCGGGCTTGGCGCAACCACCGCGCTGGCGGCATGCCGATGCGCTCGGCGAAGACGCGGGTGAGGTGCTCCCGGGCGCACCGATGCCGGCGCGCGATCGCCTTGAGCGACGTCACCGCCAGGGGAGCGCGCAGCATCTCGTTGATGGCGCCCTCGACCGGACCGAGCCCGCGCGCGGCTTCGGCCTCGATCTCATCGAACAACGTCATGATGAAGGCGTGCACCGCCGGACTCGCGGCGCGGCGGTCGGCGCGTTTGGCGAAGCGCTGGATGTCGACGACGAGATCGGTGCAGCGCGATGATTCGCCGAGCGTGATGACCGGACCGATTCGGGCGCGCAGGACGTTCCAGTGTTCGCTCAGTCCCGCTCCCCCGAGCGTGACATGGGCCATGCGCAGCGAATCGGACCAGCCGGGCCAATCCAGACGATCGGGAGGACGGCCATACGCGGTCAGCTCGTCGTAGGTGAACAGGAAGGCTTGGCCGGCGCCGACCTCGGTGTCGCCGTCCTTGCGCCGCAGCACGCAGCGGCCTTCGAGGACGATCTGGAACACCACGATGCCCGCGGGCTTGCGTCCGTGGTTGTCGTTCCACCAGCGCGTGCGTGGTCCATAGCGCTCGTCGGGATTACCGCCGACCACGTGCCACAGCACGCGGTCGCGTTGGGCGTGGTAGGCGGCGGAGGTCGAGGCGTCCATATCACAAATTGTCTTATTCGGACAACAAATTGCCATCCTGCGCCGGCCTTTGCTGCGCTATGATGTCACGCACCGCCACCACCGACCCATACCGGAGACACGCATCATGGCCGAAGCCGCCGCCGCTGCCAAAGTCCAGGGCCACGCCGCCCACACCAAGAACGCCGACGTCATCGGCCTGCCCGGCACCATGCCACGGCCGATCAAGGTGGTGATGCTCGGCGCCGGATCCGGCTTCACGCCGCGTCTGGCCAGCGACCTCATCCAGACCCCCGGCCACTGCGGCGGCGAGGTCGCGCTGGTCGACATCGATTCCAAGCGGCTGAAGCCGATGCAGGAGATCGTCACGCGCATCGCGGCCAAGCACTCCACCGAGGGCCGCGCCTGGACGGTGACCGCGCACACCGATCGCACCGTCGCGCTGAAAGGCGCCGACTACCTGATCAACAGCATCGAGGTCTCGGGCCTCGGCTGCGTCCGCCACGACAACGACATTCCGGCCAAGTTCGGCGTCGACCAGTGCATCGGCGACACCATCGGACCTGGCGGCCTGTTCAAGGGCCTGCGCACCGTTCCGGTGTGGCTCGACATCCTGCGCGACGCCGAACGCCTGTGCCCGAAGGCGCTGGTGCTGAACTACACCAACCCCATGAGCATGATGATGCTCGCGGCGGGGCGCTCGTCGTCGATGACCGCGGTCGGCCTCTGCCACTCGGTCCAGGGCACCTCGCGGCTGCTCGCGCGTCGCGCCGGCGTCGCCTATGAGGAACTCGACTGGGAATGCGCCGGCGTCAACCATCTGGCGTGGTTCACCAAGCTCGCGCACAAAGGCGAGAGCATCTATCCGACCTTGTTCGAGAAGGCGCAGCAGGACCTGGCGGGCAAGGCGTCGGACGCCAAGGACGCTGCGGACCTCGTCCGCAAGGACATGATGCTGCACTTCGGCGCCTTCATCACCGAATCGAGCGGCCACCTCAGCGAATACCTGCCGTACTACCGCAAGCGCAAGGACCTGATCGAGAAGTACTGCCGTCCCGGCTACGACGGCGCGTCGTCGTTCTATGCCGACAACTGGCCGACCTGGCGCAAGGGCGCTGACGAGACCCGCGAGAAGATGGTCAAAGGCGAGGAGCCGATCGGTTGGGACCGCAGCTTCGAGTACGCCACCTTCATCATCGAGGCGCGCGAGAAGAACACGCCGTTCGCGTTCCACGGCAACGTCATGAACCGCTGGAAGGGCGGCGGCCCCCTGATCGACAACCTGCCGCACGACGGCGTGGTCGAGGTCAAGACGCTGGTCGACCGCAACGGCCTGCAGCCGGTGACCTTCGGCCGCCTGCCGACGCAGATGGCCGCGATCTGCGCCTCGAACATGGCGATGTACGACCTCGCCGCCGAGGCCGCCATCCACAAGAGCAAGGAAGCGGCGATCCACGCGCTGACCCTGGATCCGCTCACCGCGGCATGCTGCTCGCCGGCCGAGATCAAGGCGATGGCCCTCGAGATGTTCGCGGCGGAGAAGGAGTATCTGCCGGGATTCAAATAGAAGAACGCAGGACGTTCTGCGTTCTGAGTTCTCCGTTGGAGATGCGACGATGGTGTGTTGTCGACGGAGAACGAAGAACCCAGAACTCAGAACACTTCCGGTATCCACGCCAACCCGATCAACCTGACATCGACCGCCCCACGCTTCGGACGGAGCGTGATCGCCTCGGCCTCTGGCTGCGCGCGCTCGAGGGCGGCGATCGCGGATTGGAATTCGGCGTCGAGATTCGCCAGCTGCGACTGCAGGGCCGCGACCGTCTCTTCGGCGCGGCCGACGTCCTGGCCTTCGCGCAGGGCGCGGCCGGCTCCGCGTGCGGCGGTGCCGGCCTTCGAGATCGTCGACGATGAGAAGGCCTTGCGGCCGAGGAACGCGCCGAGCAGCGTGGTGCCGAAACCGATGACCGCCTGCAGCCGCGCGTCGCCGGCCTGCTGCGATTCGCGCTCCTTCGCCTGCTCGGCGCGGCGGATGCGTTCCTGCAGCGCCGATAATTTTGGCGTGTAGCGGGCGCGCAGTTTTTCGGTTTCGGCGTCGCGTGACTCGCGCACGGAAAGCGCCAAGCGGCCGCGGAAGGCCTCCTCGCTCTCGCCCAGCTGCGACGTCATGCGCAGCGCGGTGTTGCGCCACGCGGTGAGGGTGCGCGTGCGCGCGAGCTGATCGGTGAGTTCGCGCTTCCAGAGCGTATAGGATTTCACCTGCGCGGCCGCTGGCGGCAACTCGCCCCAGGCCGCTCCCGGCTGCGGCGACGTCGCCAGCAGGGTGTCGATCGACGTGGCGATCTCGCGCGCCGAGTCCCAATCCGGACCGAGCGCACCGATGGATGCGACCAGGCAGATGTCCTGGACGACATCGTCACCAGTGACGCCGGCGGTGAAGACGATGCGCGCGGCCCCGAGGATGGCGGGGCGGTAGGACACCGCGGCACCGACGGTCTGCGCCGGCAGCACGCATTGCGGGATCCCGGGCGGCAACTGGGGTCGCGCGGACGAGGTCGCCGCTGAGGCGGACGATGCAGAGATGGTCGCGGCGACGGGCGCAGCCGCCCCTGGCTTACCGCTCGCCGCGCGCAGCCGCGCGATCTGCGGCCGCGTCATCGGGCCGGCCAGATAGCTCAGGGT
>JACDEN010000375.1 GCA_013816415.1 Planctomycetota bacterium | reverse complement strand
GAGTGGGTGAAGGAGCTCCCGGATCCGATCGTGCTCGCGGGCGACCTCAACAGCAAGGCCGGTTCACCATGGATCGCCCGCATCGAGTCGCGTTTCCTCGACACCTGGTCCGAGGGCGGCGGCGATCCCAAGGGGCCGCTGACCGGGCTCAACGGCACCTGGCACGCGGACTGGATCATGCGCTCGCGCGCCGACGACTCGCTGCGCGCCATCCGCGCCTGGACCATCCCGACCGGCCTGTCGGAGAATCATCCGATCCTGGCCGAGATGGACTGCGCGAAGTAGTGCGTCCGACGTCCGACGTCCGACGTCCGACGTCGACATCAGACTCTGGTCGCTGTTTCTGGGCATGTTCGCGCTGTCTTCAGTCTCTCGACGTCGGACGTCGGACGTCGGACGTCGGACCTCCCCAATCACACACCCCGCCCTGCCCCTCCAACCCCCGCGTTAAATCCCCCCGCGCCACGGCTCTTCCCCCCGAGGAGTCCACGATGCCCCGATTCTCCGCCCCGTTCGCCCTGGTCATGCTCGCTGCCGCCGCCATCGGCGCCGAGACCCCCAACCTGACGGTGATGTCGTTCAACATCCACAACAGCAACGAAGGCGTGACCAACCAGGCGCAGTTCATCCTCGCGCAGAACCCCGACGTGGTCTGCCTGCAGGAGGTCAACCCGGGCTACCCGACGCAGTACCAGTCCGAGCTGCAGCGCCTGAGCGGCCGTACCTGGTACCCGAGCGCGTTCCTGAATGATTCGTTCCTCCTCAGCCGCATTCCCTTGATCGATACCGCCGCGACCTCGATCGGCGGAAACTCGTGGGGCGCCGACCGCACTGCGGCGCGCGTGAAGATCCTGGTCAACGGCGTCGCCGTGAACATCGTCGACACGCACCTCGACATCGGACCCGGTCCCGACTGGGGCCCCGGCTACCGCGACACCAACACCGCGCAGCTGCTGGCGTGGACGCAGACGCTGACCCAGCCGCAGATCCTGTGCGGCGACATGAATTGCTGGTACAACTCGACCTGGATCGCATCCATCGAGAACCAGTTCACCGACACCTGGCAGGATCTCTATGGAACCCCGGTCGGCCCCGACACCATGCCCGGTTGGAGGCCCGATTACGTCTTCCGCTCGATCGCCCAGGCCAGCCTGATCCGACCGGTGGCGAGTTGGACGGTGTCTGGACAGCCGTCGGACCACCAGCCGATGATCACCTCGTTCGCGGTCGGCGGCGCGACGCCCCCGCCCCCGCCGCCGCCGGCCCCGGCGATCGCGCTGCCTGCGCGGGTCCAGGCCGAGGATTACGTCCGCGCCTATGACACCTCGACCGGTAATTCCGGCGGACAGTACCGCAGCGGCGATGTCGACATCGAACCCTGCTCGGACGCGGGCGGCGGCTACAATGTGGGCTGGACGGCCGCGGGCGAATGGCTCGAGTACGATGTCAGCGTTGCGACCGCCGGCTCGTTCGATCTCACCGCGCGCCTCGCCTCGGCCGTCGCCGGGACCAAGACCGTGCGCGTGCTGATCGATGGTTCGGACGTTTCCGGCGCGATGAGCTTCACCGAGGCCTCTGGCTGGCAGGCGTGGCAGAGCGTGGTCGCGCCCGGCGTCTCCCTGAGCGCCGGAGCGCACACCCTGCGCATCGCGCTGACGACCGGCGGTCTCAACGTGAACTTCTTGGACGTCGTGCGCGCAGCGCCGCCGGCCGTGCCGCGCATCGCGCTGCCTGGCCGCTTCCAGGCAGAAGATTACCAGCGCGCCTACGACACCACGACGGCGAACGAAGGCGGCCAATACCGCACCTCCGAGGCGGTGGATATCGAAGGCTGCAGCGATGCCGGCGGCGGCTTCAACGTCGGATGGATCCGGGCCGGCGAGTGGCTGGAGTACGACGTGACCGTCGCCTCCTCTGGAGCGTACGACGTCCGCGCCCGCGTCGCTTCGGCGGTCGCAGGCACCAAGACCCTGCGCGTGCTGATGGATGGCAGCGATGTCACCGGAGCGATCTCGTTCACCGATGGGTCGGGATGGCAATCGTGGAACGACGCTGTCGCCCGCGGAGTGACGCTCGCGTCCGGAGCCCACACCCTGCGCATCAGCTGCGACACCGGCGGGTTCAACCTCAATTGGCTCGAGGTGGTATCGGCATCGGCTCCGCCGGCTCCGTCGTGGAGCGATGCCGACGTCGGCGCGGTCGCGATCGCGGGCGGTTCGACGGTGAACGGCAGCGGCTTCAGCATCAGTGCGTCAGGCACCGATCTCTACGGCACCGCGGACGCCTTCCATTATTTCCAGCGCCAGCTCACCGGCGACGGCACGTTGATCGCGCGCGTGGTCTCGATCCAGAACACCAATGAATGGGCGCAGGCCGGCATCATGCTGCGCCAGGACCTCACCGCGGGATCGCCGCACGCGTCGATGCTGGTCACCCAGATCGACCGCTGCAAGTTCCGCCGCCGCACCACCGTCGGCGGCAGCACGACCAGCGTCGGCCTCAGCCCCGGCAGCGGCCTGCGCCTGCCGGTGTGGCTGAAGCTGGTGCGCACCGGCACCACGGTCAGCGCCTTCCGCTCGACCGACGGTGCGACCTGGACCGCGATGGGCAGCGACACGGTGGCGATGTCGGCCACCATCTGTGCCGGCGTCTGGGCTTCCAGCTACACCAACGTGCAAGGGGGCGCGGTCATCGACAATGTCAGCCTGACCGCTGCAGCAGGCGCCGCGGCGGCCACCGCTTCGCTGATCGAGATTCCCACGGATGACGGCGATGTCGCTGTAGCCGGCGACCCTGCGTCGCTCGAACAGGGTTCCAAAGGCGGCTGTGGCCTGGGTGGCGGTGTGGCCGTCATGGTGTGCGCGCTGTTCGCCTTCATGCGCTCGCGCCGCTGAGGACGCCATGGACGAGCCATCGCGACCGTTGTCGGTGGTGTGGTCGAGCGTCGCGCGCGCGGTTCCGGCGATCTTCCCGGTCGCTAGCCTGCTCGGCACCAGGAGGGCAGAGGATGAGCGATCACGTGGACAGGGTGGCGAGGCGTTTCGCGACGATGCCCAGCAGCATCGTGGCGCTGGCGATCGCATACGCGTGCGGCGCCGCGCCGATGGCCGCTGAAACCATCGCGATCGATCCGGAAGCACCGGTGTGCGCGAGCTTCCTCGGCTTCGGCGCCGAATGGGATCCGAAGTTCTGGACCATGGGCACCTTCGATTTTCTCCATGACGTCACCGAGCCGGTCGCGGTGACCGAGGCCGATTGGGATCTGGTGCGCAAGCGCATGCGCTGGATGCGCATCAAGATCGTGCGCATGATGATGCTCACCGGCTGGTGCACGTCCGGCGACGGCACCTTCACATGGGACAACGCGCACATGCGCAGTCTCTACCGGCATCTCGACCTCTGCCGCGACGAGCACATCCAGGTGATCCTCACCGACTGGGGCATGGCGAAGTGGCCGAAGGTTCCCGGTTTCACCGGCACCGACGATCCGCGCTATGCGCACGCCATTGGCGAATATCTCGACGAACTGGTGGTGAAGCGTCGGTACGACTGCATCCGCTCGTTCATCCTGGTCAATGAACCCAATGCCGAGACCGAGTCGTTCGAGCGGTGGCGCGACGGCGTGCGCGCGACCGCGGCCGAGCTCGCGCGGCGGAAGCTCGACCACCGGATCCGCTTCCTCGGGTCCGACGATTACGCCCCGCCCTACGTCTGGCACGCCCGGGCGATCAGCGAGCTCTCCGACGTCTTCGGCGGTTTCGACGTGCACCGCTACGAGACCCAGGAGACGGTGCGCTCCGGCGGACTCGAGGCCGCGTTTCGCACGGTGTCGCAGGCATCGCGCGCGAAGGATCCGGCCAAGCCGTTCCTGATCTGCGAAGCGGGGATGTCAGACAGCATGACCACCTCGGGCTCGCCGTTCATCAAGGATCCGGTCTATGGCCTGTTCATGGCCGATTACGCCGTCCAGGCCTGCCGCGCGGGCTGCGACGCCATGCTGCCGTGGATGCTCGACGATGGCAGCCATGCGGGTTTCACCTGGGGCATGTGGACCAGCAAGGCCGAGGGCATGGTGCTCAAGCCGTGGTTCTGGAC
>JACDEN010000374.1 GCA_013816415.1 Planctomycetota bacterium | reverse complement strand
GGCCGGGGCAGGCCGAGCAGCACGGCGGCGCGTGGCAGGCGCAGGCCGAGGAAGCGGTAGCTGCCGGGCTGCCAGCCATCGTGCAGGGCGTGCGGCGGGATCACCACCAGGTGGCCGCCGCGGATCTCGAGCGATCGCCCGTCGATGAACCAGTGCGTCCGTCCGCGTTCGATCAGGCAGATCTCCCAGCCCTGGTGGCGGTGCGCGCCGATCGCGACTGCGGAACGCGCGGACATGCTGCCGACATAGGTCAGTTCGGGCAGGCTGCGCAGCGCGCGCGGAGGGGGCGACCAGTATCCGGCGATCCGACCCATGTACGTGATCGTATGGTGTCCGGCAGCGAACGCGAGGCGACCCGGCCGGCTATGCTTCCCTTCATGATCACGGAAACGACCGCCGCACTCCGTGCCCTGGGGGTACACCACGGGTGCCTGACTGCCGTCGAACGCCACGCCCTCGATCACGACGGATACGTGGTGCTCGCGGGCGTCCTCGCCGCGGGCGAGGTTGCCGCCATGCGCGCCGCGCTCGAGGACATATTCGAACGCGAAGGCGTGGTGCCGGGTGGTCCCGACTGCGATTTTCTCGAGGATCGCTCGCCCGCCTTCGACGTCTGCCTCACCGAGCCGCGGTTTCTGGCGGCGATCGCGCACATCCTCGGCACTGAGCTCGTGTCGTCTGGGGTCCACGCGCGGCCGAATATTCCCGGCACCGGAGCCCAGGGGCTGCATCAGGACTACAGCGGTCCCGTTGTCGGCGCCGGCGCGCCGGTGTCGGCGAACTCGCTCTGGATGCTCGACGATTTCACGGTGGACAATGGCGCCACCCGCGTCGTTCCCAGATCGCACCACTGGTCCATCGGGCCGGCCGATGCCCTGGCCGATCCCTTGGCACCGCACCCGTCGCAGCTGCAGATCTGCGCGCCCGCCGGATCGGTGGCGGTCTTCAATGGTCATCTGTGGCACAGCTCCTGCGTGAACCGCAGCGATCGGTCGCGCGCCAACGTCACCAGCTTCTGGCGGCGGCGGAGCACGCCGCACGTGTGGGCCGCCCCGGAGCTGCGCGCGGAAGCGCTGGCGCGCCTGCCCCCCGCGGCCCGGGTCCTGTGCCGCGATCGCTCGCAGGTCACCACGGTGGCAGGGGATGCCCCGTCGCTGATGGCCTGACCGCGCGCCGCAGCGGCTGATTGTATGACACAGATGGTGCGATTGGTGCGCGGGCTGCCGTTGGTCCGTGCGGTTCGACCTCATAGCTGGCCATGAACACCACGACCGGCCGTCCGACTCACATCCTCGCCGCACTCGCCCTCGCACTGATCAGTTCCGTCGCCGCTGGCGCGGACTTCGGCACCCGCGCCGTCGGACGCACCCTGACCGTCGGGCCTGGCAAGACCTACGCCAAGCCCAGCCAGGCCGCGGCCGCCGCGATCGATAACGACACCATCCTGATCGACGCCGGGCTCTACAGCGGCGATGCGTGCGCGTGGTACTCCAACAACCTCACCATCCGCGGCGTGGGCGGCATGGCGCATCTCGCATCCGCGGGCGTGGTGTCGCAGGGCAAGGCGATCTGGGTGATCGTCGGCGCCAACACCACGGTCGAGAACATCGAGTTCTCGGACGCCACCCTGGCGGTCGACCAGAACGGAGCCGGCATTCGCCTAGAGGGTGCTGGGCTGACCGTGCGCGGCTGCTTCTTCCACGACAACGACGATGGCATCCTCGCCGGCGCGAACCTCGCCAGCGACATCCTGATCGAGTACAGCGAGTTCGCGAACAACGGCTTCGGCGACGGTTACAGCCACAACCTGTACATCGGCAACGTGCGCAGCTTCACTTTCCAATATTGCTACAGCCACCACGCCAAGGTCGGGCACGACTTCAAGAGCCGCGCCAACGTCAACCGCATCCTCTACAACCGCATCATGGACGAGGCCAGCGGCACCGCGTCGTATACCATCGACCTGCCGAACGGTGGCGATTCGTACGTCATCGGAAACCTGATCCAGCAGGGGCCGCAGACGCAGAACTCCGGCATCGTGTCGTACGGTCTCGAAGGCGGCACGAACACGCTGCAGCAGCTGTACTTCATCAACAACACCGTGGTCAATGACCGCGTCGGCGGAACCTTCCTGCAGATCGGCGCGAGCACCACACTCGCGAAGATCCACAACAACATCTTCTACGGCTCGGGCACCGTGCTCTCGGGTCCCGGCACCTTGACCAACAACCTGATCGGCACCAATCCGATGTTCGTCAGCCAGTCGACCTACGATTATCGTCTGCTATCGGGTTCACCGGCGATCGACGCCGGGGCCGACCCGGGCAGCGCGAACGGCATTGCGCTGACTCCAGTCTGGCAGTACCTGCATCCGCTCTCGCGCGTGGCGCGTGCGACCTCGGGATCCGCGATCGACATCGGCGCCTACGAATTCGCGAGCTCGGGCACCACGGGTGGCACGACCACCGGCACGACCAGCGGGTCGACCACCAGCGGAACGACCGGATCCACGACCAGCGGCAGCACGACATCGGGGACCAGTGGAACCAGCGGTACGACCTCGGGGACGACCACCAGCGGCACCACGTCGGGAACCACGTCGTCAACGACGTCGGGTACCAGCAGCGGAACCGCGGGATCCACCGGTGGCGCGCCTGATGGCGGAGGTTCGGGCGGCAAGGGCTGCGGACTCGGCGGCGGAATGGCCGCGATCCTCGGCCTGGCGTTCTGCGCGCGTCTCCGCGCCAGATCTGCACGCTGAACCACACCTCGGATCAAGGGGGCTCCCATGCTCATCCGCATCTTCATGGCCGTCATCGTGACCGTCGCTGGCCTGGCGCCGGCCGCCGCCTCGGTCGCCGACACCATCACCATCCGCGAGACCGCGGGCGCGGCGGTGGCCAACGCTCCGATCCAGATCGGCCGCGCCTTCGTCGCCGGCGAGGTTCCGAACTTCCCCCGGGCGGTCGTCGCCGGCACGCCGGTGACGACGCAGGCGGACGTGAAATGCCGATGGAGCGACGGCTCGGTGAAGCACGCGGTGATCTCGTTCATGCTGCCGTCGCTCGCTGCCAACGCGTCGGTCAGCGTCGCCTTCGTCGACCAGGCCAGCGGCAACAACACCGCGCAGACCCAGGCGCAGATGCTGGCGCCATCCTTCGACTTCGACGCGGTGATGCGCCTGACCAGCGGCGGGACCACGGTCACGGCGTCAGGTCGGACGATGCTCGCCAACGGCGACTACACCACCTGGGCCAACGGGCCGATCGCGACCACCGTGGTGCTCGCCGACCACTCGACCGCGCGGCGATACGACATCGGCTTCGACGCCAACCGCTCCTTCCGCCCGATCGTGCACGCGACCTTCTGGCCAACGATCGGCAAGGTGCACGTGCGCTTCATCGGCGAGGCCGCGAACACCACTGCGATGCAGGATCTGAACTACGCATTGGGGCTGAGCGTCGGCTCGTCGAGTCCGCAGAACGTCTACAGCAAGGCCAGCGTCGCGCAGGGTGCGGCCTCGCGCTGGACCAAGGACTTCTGGATCGGCGGAGCGCCGCAAGCCCTCGCCATCGACCACAACCTGGCCTATCTGGTGCAGACGTATGCGTTGCCGAACTACGACACGACCAAGTCCTACAACGGCGTCACAGCGGCGTGGAACAATTGGAATTCCGCGGCCAAGGATCTCTACGGCGCCGGCAACTGGACGATCTACATGCCGACCACGGGCGGCCGCCCGGATATCGCGATCTACCCGGACTGGACCATGGGCTGGCTCTACACCTTCGATCCGAAGATGCAGCAGGTCGCCTTCGGACAAGCCGATCTCGCCGCCGCATGGCCGGTGCACTTCCGCGAGGGCTCCGCAAAGCGCGGCACCGCGACGCGCTTCTTCGATCGCGCGCGCACCGTGTCCCCGATCGGCCGTCCTCTATCGATCAACGCGCGGCCGACCTTCACCTCGGGCACCCTCAACTGGTACATCAACTCGCCGGCCGCCAACACCGATCCGCTCGACTACGTGAACGTGGTCGGCCCCTGGGGCGTGAACCCGTGGGAGCCCGAGTCGCGCACATGCCCGATCCGTTCACCGCGCAATACCTGCTC
>JACDEN010000373.1 GCA_013816415.1 Planctomycetota bacterium | reverse complement strand
CCTTGATATTGTCGCCGCCGCTCGGGCCGGCGCCGCCGTGCGGCGGGGTGCCCGGCTGGGGCCCCGGAGCACCCTGCGCGCCCGCTCCGGGATTCTGGCCGGCGTTCGGTCCGCCCTGCTGATTGAAAGCGGCTTCGTGGACGCGCTTGCCGAAGCTGCTGGCAGCGGCTTCGACCTCCTTGACCGCGACTTCGATGTCGGCCTGGTTCTCGGACGCCTTCAACGACTCGAGCTTGGTGAGCGCCTCGGTGATGGTGGCCTCCTCGGTGCCCTGAAGCTTGTCCTTGTGCTCGGTCAGCATCGAACGCGTCTGGTGGCTCAGCTGCTCGGCGGTGTTGCGCACCTTCGCCAGCTCCTCCTTCTTGCGGTCGGTGTCGGCGTTGCTCTTCGCCTCCTCGACCATGCGCTCGACCTCGGCTTTCGACAGGCCGGAAGAGCCCTGGATCGAGATGTGTTGCTCCTTGCCGGTGGCCTTGTCCTTGGCCTTCACCTCGAGGATGCCGTTGGCGTCGATGTTGAAGGTCACCTCGACCTGGGGGACGCCGCGCGGGGCGGGCGGGATGCCATCGAGCGTGAACTGGCCGAGCAGTCGGTTGTCGTGCGCCATGCGGCGCTCGCCCTGGAAGATCTTCAGGTCGACGGCCGGCTGGTTGTTCGCCGCGGTGGAGAAGGTCTGCGATTTCGAGGTCGGGATGGTGGTGTTGCGCTCGATCAGCGAGGTCATGATCCCGCCCTCGGTCTCGATGCCGAGCGACAGCGGAGTGACGTCCAGCAGCAGCACGTCCTTCACCTCGCCGGTGAGCACGCCGCCCTGCACGGCCGCGCCGACGGCGACGACCTCATCGGGATTGACGTTGCGCTTGGGCTCCTTGCCGAAGAGCTCCTTGGCGATCGCCTGCGCCGACGGCATGCGCGTCGAACCGCCGACCAGGATCACGTCCTGCACGTCGCTGGGCGACAGCTTGGCGTCCTTGAGGCAGTCGAGGCACGGCTTGCGGCAGCGCTCCATCAGCGCTTTGGTCAGGTTCTCGAAATTCGCGCGCGTGAGCGTGGTGTTGAGGTGCTTCGGCAGTCCGGCGACCATGGTGATGAACGGCAGCGAGATCTGCGCGGTGGTGACCTGCGACAGTTCCTTCTTGGCCTTCTCGGCGGCCTCCTTGAGGCGCTGCAGCGCCATCTTGTCCTGACGCAGGTTCAATCCGCCATTCTCCTTGGCGAAGGTGTCGGCGAGCCAGTTGATGATCACATCGTCGAAATCGTCGCCGCCGAGATGGGTGTCGCCGTTGGTCGCGAGCACCTCGACCACGCCGTCGCCGACCTCGAGGATCGAGATATCGAAGGTGCCGCCGCCGAGGTCGAAGATCGCGATCTTCTCGTTCTTCTGCTTGTCCATGCCGTAGGCGAGCGCGGCCGCGGTCGGTTCATTGATGATGCGGCGGACGTTCAGTCCGGCGATCTTGCCGGCGTCCTTGGTCGCTTGGCGCTGGCTGTCATTGAAGTAGGCCGGCACGGTGATCACCGCCTCGGTGACCGCCTCGCCGAGATAATCCTCGGCGGCCTTCTTGAGGTACTGCAGGATCATCGCGCTGACCTCGGGCGGCGAATAGGTCTTTCCGCGCACATCGACCTTCACCAGCTCCTCGGTCCCGCCGATCACCTTGTAGGGGACGAGCTTCTCTTCGGATCCGACCTCGCTGTGCCGGCGTCCCATGAAGCGCTTGATCGAGTAGACGGTGTTCTCGGGATTGGTGATCGCCTGGTTGCGCGCCATCTGTCCGATCAGGCGGTCGCCGTTCTCGACGAAACCGACCACCGACGGGGTGGTGCGGCCGCCTTCCTGGTTGGGGATGACCACGGGCTCGCCGCCTTCCATGACGGAGACGCACGAGTTGGTCGTACCGAGGTCGATGCCGATGATCTTGCCCATGACTGGATCCTTTGCGGAAGAGACGGTCAGCGCTCCGTGGGGAAGCTGTCCGGCCGTTCGTCGAAGAGGGAATGGAAGAGGGAGGTGATGGAGGTGATCTCCACCGGTTTCGATAGGAGGGTGATCGCGCCCGCCGAGCGGGCCGCGCGCGACAGGCTCTCGTCGGCCCGGGCGCTCATCAGGATCATCGGCAGCGGATGGTGCTGGCTGACCCAGGAGAGTAGCTGGAATCCCGACATGTCGGGCATGTCGACGTCCGACAGCAGCAGATCGCAGGGCGAACCGCTGAGGAACTCGATCGCCTGCGAGCCGTTGCCCGCGGCCCGGGCGTTGCAGCCCAGGTCCGAGAGCGCGTCGCACAGCGACTCGCGCAGGAGCCGGTCATCATCGGCTACGACGATCGTTCGGGTGGTGCGGGAGCTCTTCACATGCATGAAAAAGCACCCGACATGCCAATGGCCGATACCGCGGTATCCCCAGTAAAACTGGCTCATGCAACCACTTGGCGTGAAATTGCCGGGTCTTTTCCGGCTGGGATCCGTGAGGATGGGTCATAATGACCCGCCTCAGACGGGCGCGATGTGGCCGGGGCCATCATCCGTCCCCGGCTTCACAGCAGGGGCGACCGGGGGCAGGCCCTCCTGGCCGCGCTCCTGATCGGTCACCCAGCGGGCGTTGGATTTCGGGCGCACGTGCGAGCCATAGGTCCGTGCGAAGGCCTTGGTGAATTCGGCGCCGACCAGGAAGGCCTGCGACGAGAAGTAGATCCAGATCAGGAAGACCACCAGCGATCCGACCGAACCATAGGTCGAGCCGATCGCCGAATTTCCGAGGTACCATCCGATCAGGGATTTGCCGACCGAAAAAAGCGCCGACGTCGCCGCGGCTCCGATCCACACGTCGCTCCAACGCAGATGGACGTCGGGCAGGACCTTGTAGATGAGCGCGAAGAGCACGGTGACGAGCGCGAAGGAGACCACGATGTTGGCGACGCTGAGGACATGCGCGAGCTCGGGCCACAGACTCTGCAGGTAGCCGTTGACCGCCCCGAGTCCGGCCGACAGCAGCAGCGAGACCAGCAGCAGGAAGCCGATGCCGAAGACCATGGCGAACGAGAGGAACCGGCTGCGCAGGAAGCCCCTGATGCCCGCACCGGGCTTCGCCTTGACCTCCCAGATCGTGTTCAGGCTGTCCTGGAGTTCACCGAACACGCCCATCGCCCCGAAGAACAGCGTCAGCAGCCCGATCGAGGCGGCGATGATGCTCGACGACGGCTTCGATGAATGCTCGATCATCGCCTCGATCGCTTCGGCGCTCTGTTTTCCGACCAGTCCCTGGATCTCGTGCGAGATCTGGCCGCGAGCCGCCTCGGCGCCGAGGACCAGGCCGGCGATCGAGATGGCGATCACCAGCAGGGGCGCCACCGAGAAGACGGTGTAATAGGAGAGCGCCGCGGCCAGCCGCGGGACCTTGTCCGCGAAATAGCTCGACACGATCGAGGTGATCACGGTCCTGCCGCCGGCGAAGCGCATCGGGGTCCTCCGCACCGCACAGGATGACGCTGCGAAAAGGCACGGACAGGGCGCAACGCCGCAACGTTGCTCAATTGGTCCGCTGGGCGGCTATTTCATCTTCCCGGCGAGGTGGATCTCTCCGGTCGGCACCTGCACTCCGCCCATCGGCTCATCCGTCACCGCTGCCACCGCGACGTCGAGCCCAGGCGGCAGGGTGAACACCTGGTCGGCGTCGCCATGGTCGTCGACGGCCAGCATCCCGGCCGCGATCTTCCGATCGTCGGGAAGGATGTACCACAGCTCGAAGGCGCGGCCCGGTTTCACCGGCATCAGACCGGTGGCGACCACCCGCCACATGTGTCGGTCCATGTCGCAGAAGACATGGGCGCGGGCGTCCGGCGGCTGCGGTCCGGCCGAGGCGAGCGTCACCAGCTTCAGATTCGCGACGCGCAGGAACGCGATCGACGTCTCAGCGTCGCGCAGCGATCCTTCGAGCGCGGCGACGCGCCGGTCCTTGTCCGCGGATTCCCGCTGCAGCGTCGCGATCGCGGCCTGAGCTGCGGTGAGCGAGCGCTCGAGCTCCGCCAGCCGTGCACTCCGGTCTCCGCCCTCGCGATCGCGAGTGGCCAGCTGAGCCGTGAACACCGCATCCGCTTCACGCAACGCGGCC
>JACDEN010000372.1 GCA_013816415.1 Planctomycetota bacterium | reverse complement strand
GTGTACGAACGAAGCCGCAGATGTCGTTCGTCTGACTGCAGCCCGACTGCCGTCATCACCAACCACCAACCACCAACCACCAACCACCAACCCTGCCCGACCAACCGTTGTCCCATCGAAAACCGCGGCGTAGTCTCGCCGCCATGAATGACCTCGGCCTTCCATCCCGCGTGCAGGCGTTCGTGCGCGACGGCATCGATCTCTCGGCGCCGCGGCCCACGGCGGCTCCATCGCCATTCTGGCAGGCGTTGCGCGCGGTCGGCTCCGAGCTCTGGCTCGACACCGGCGATCTCGCCGCCGCGGGGAAGCTGTGGACGCCGGAATTCTCGGCGCTCACCACCAACAACACGCTGCTGAACAAGGAGATCCAGACCGGTTATTACGATCGCCTGATCGCCGACGCGGCGCGCATGCTCGGCAGCATGGATCCGGCGCAGAAGGTGCTGGAGATCGCCTTCATCCTCAACGCGCGCCATGCGCTGCGCCTGGTCCAGCGCTTCGGCGGCAAGGTCTCGGTCGAACTGCACACCGACCTCGCGCACGACGTCGAGCGTTCGGTGGAATACGGCAGGCGCTACCACGCGATCTGTCCCGAGCATTTCATCGTCAAGGTGCCGCACACCGCCGCCGGACTGATCGCGGCGCGGCGGATCGCGGATGCGGGCATTCCGGTGAACTTCACCCTCGGCTTCAGCGCCCGCCAGAACCACATCGCCGCGATGGTCGCCCGTCCGGCATGGGTCAACGTCTTCCTCGGCCGGCTAAACGCGTATGTGAAGGACAACGGCCTCGGCTCCGGCGATCTCGTCGGCGAGAAGGCGCTGCTCGCGAGCCAGCGCGAGATGACCGCGCTCGGCGGACGGACCCGGCAGATCGCCGCAAGCCTGCGCGGTGCGGGCCAGGTGCGCGACCTCGCCGGCTGCGACGTCTTCACCATGCCGACGGCGGTGGCCGAGGCCGCGGTGAAGGAACTCGACGGACGATGGACGTCGCGCAGCGATCAGGATTACCAGGTCGCCTTCACCGCCGACGCGAACGCCATCCGCGCCGAGTGCCTGTGGGCGGTGTCCCCTGCCGAACGCGCCTTCGCCGCCGATCTGGCGAAGAGGATGCCAACCACCGCCGCCGAGCTCATCGACCGTGCGCACGCCGCCGGCTGCGGCGACTGCTTTCCCAAGCTCGCGCCGGCCGATCTCGCGCGCATCGCCGCCGACGGCAAGATCCCGAAGCACGCGGCGTGGGCCGAGCGCATCGCCAAGCGCGAGCTCGCGATCGACACCCTGCTGAACCTGGCGGGCCTCGCGTCCTTCACCGCCGATCAGAAGGCGCTCGACGAGCGCATCCGCGGCAACATGGGCTGAGCCGATGTCCGCCGTTCAGGGCGGACGCGGATCGCACGCGCGCGCGCATTCGGGGTCGCCACGCTGCAGTTCCCGGCAGCCCTGCGGGCGTCGGTCGTAGATGGTGCACAGCCGGGTGACCGCATCGAGCGCGATGCACGCCTGATCGCCGCGTCGACGCATCCAGCGCAGGCCGGCGATCTCCTCGGTGAGTTCCACCGGCACCGGGTCACCGGCCTCGACCAGCACGTCGAAGTCCGGCGAGGTCCTGACGCAGCAGCGTCCGCAGCCGAAGCAGCTCTCCGGAATCGGCATCCTGCCAGGGTAGCCGCGCTCGATGGGGCACAACGGATCCGTGCGCGAAGGACCATTGAACCAGGGACCGACCGACGCGTTGGTCCGGTGGGAGGCTCCCATGCGCGCATCATTCAAGGGCAGGCTCACCCACGCCGACGCCGATCTCGACCTGGTGCCGATGATCGACTGCATCTTCCTGCTGCTGCTGTTCTTCATGCTCTGCGGCCGGATCTCGATGGAGGAGCGGCCAGAGCAGATCACGGTGCCACCGACCAAGACGGCGACCACCCATGCCAAGGAGTGGGAGAAGGCGGTGATCAACGTGCGCGGCGGCGAGGCCGGCGGCGTCGCGACCACCACCATCACGATCGGCCCGCACGTCTTCCGCTCCGTGGGCAACGGCGACCACCGCGCCTATGCGCAGCTGCGCGCGGTGCTCGACCGCATGTACGACCGCGCACCGAAGTACGCAGATGCCAAGGTCGCGGGACTGCGGCTGCCGAAGGTCGAGATCGAGGTCCGCGCCGATGGCGACGCCGATTACCGGGTGGTGCAGGAACTCGAGCAGGTGCTCGCCGACTGCGTCGATGCCCAGACCCTGCTCCCGCGGGCCGGAGCGGTGGAACAGCGGCGGCCGTTCGTGCACGTCGGATTTTCCGCGCGATTGGTTGATGGTGGTTAGAGGGGACAGGTTGGTGGTTGGTGGTTGGTGGTTGGTGGTCGACCACGAACCACGAACCACGAACCACCAACCGGGCGCAAAGCGCCCTACACCGCCGATCCCGCGGCGTGCCCCGACGCCCACGCCCATTGGAAATTGTAGCCGCCGAGCCAGCCGGTGACGTCGACCACCTCGCCGATGAAGTGCAGTCCGGGCGCCCGCCGTGCCTCCATCGTCTGCGACGACAGTTCGCGGGTGTCGACGCCGCCGCGCGTGACCTCGGCCTTGCGGTAGCCTTCGGTGCCGGTCGGCACCACCCGCCAGCGGTGGAACATCTCGGCGATGCGCGCGAGATCGCGCGGGCCGAGTTGGTTGAGCGGGCGGTCGTCATGCGACTGGAGCCAGCGCTGGACCAGGCGCTTCGGCAGCACCGCGCCCAGGTGCGTCGACAAGAGCGCCTTCGGAGCGCTCCCGCGCGCCTGGTCGAGCAGCGCCGCGAGATCGCGCTCGGGCGACAGGTCGATGTCCACCGGCTGACCGCGATTCCAGTACGATGAGATCTGCAGGATCGCCGGCCCGCTGAGCCCGGCGTGGGTGAACAGGATGTTCTCGCGGAACGAGACCGCTCCGCTCGTCGCCGTCGCGTCCGCCGACACCCCGCTGAGTTCACCGAGGCCGGCCTGCTCGCCGAGCGTGAATGGCACCAGCGCGGGTTCGGTGGCGACGATGGCGAGGCCGAACTGGCGGGCGATGCGGTAGCCGAAATCGGTGGCGCCGATGGTCGGGATCGACAGGCCGCCGGTGGCGATCACCAGCTTCGCGCCGGTGAACCCGCCGCAGGAGGTCGCGATCCGGAACCCGGCGCCGGCCTCGACCCGCTCGACCCGGTCGATGCGGCATCCCGGAACGATCTCGACGCGGGCGTCGGTGCACTCGGAGAGCAGCAGGTCGACGATCTCCTTCGCCGAGCCGTCGCAGAACAACTGGCCCAGCTTCTTCTCGTGGTAGGCGATGCCGTGACGTTCGACCAGGGCGATGAAATCCTCGGGCCGGTAGCGCGCGAGCGCGGACTTGCAGAAATGCGGATTCTGCGACAGAAAATTATCGGGACCGGCGGAGCGGTTGGTGAAATTGCAGCGGCCCCCGCCTGAGATCAGGATCTTGCGGCCGAGCTTCTCGGCGTGGTCGAGGACCGCGACCGAGCGTCCGCGCGCTCCGGCGGTGATGGCGCAGAACAGTCCGGCGGCGCCGGCCCCGATGACCAGGACGTCGTACGAGCGCGCCGCTGCGGTCATCGCACTATCCGACCTCGCAGGAGGGACCGGATCGGATCACGGCGCCGCTGGAGGCGCGTCTGGGACGGCTGGGGCAGCGGCGGGCGTCGCGGCGCGCGTCGGACATGAGAGATGCACGCCGGCGAGCGGAGTCGTTCCCGCTTCGTCGGCGGCCAGCCGCGCGCAGAATCCCCACCCGCCGCCGCCCTGGTCGATGCGCAGCACCAGCTGGTGCTCTCCTGCGGCGAGCCTGACCGCCACGTGGTCCTGGTCTGGAGTGACGCCGCGCATCGCCGGATTGCGCCAGACCTCCTTGTCATCCAGCCACGCGGTGACGCCGTCGTCGGAGCCGAGCAGGAGCCAACCCTGGACGTCCGCGGCGGCGGTGATGGTGCAGCCCGCATAGGCGCAGACGTTGGTTCCATTGCCGAGGAGCGCCACGAGGTCGACGACGCCGAATGCGGCGGCGGTGAACGGCCGCTTCCACGCCTGGCCGAATGCGATCTTCCCATCGGGGGCGACCGCGCTCCAGGCGGCCTC
>JACDEN010000371.1 GCA_013816415.1 Planctomycetota bacterium | reverse complement strand
CACGAAGGGCATGCTCGACGGGGGCGAAGGGACCACCGGCTCTCGTACTCGTCAGCCATGCATCGGTCCCTTCGCCCACGGCGATCAGGCCCGCCGCGCGCAGGGGTCAAGGGGGCCGGTCGACCAACGCGATGACGCTCTTTCTCCTATGTCTTCAGACACCCGAGTCCGGGATCCGCTTGACCAGCACAGAATCATGTCGCCAATGTCCAAGCGCGCGCCGCATGACTTCCATGATCGCCTGACCAAGGCGCAGCCGACCCTCACGCGCAAGATGACGCGCGTGGCGCATTACCTGTCAGCGCACTACCGCGACGCCGCGTTCATGACCACGCGCGAGCTGGCGAAGGCTGCGGGGGTGAGCCTCGCGACGGTCGTGCGGTTTCCGATGGCGATCGGATACGCGGATTTCGACGCGCTGCGCGATTCGGTGCGCAGTCGGGTCAACTTCGACCTCGGCGGAGTCGAGCGCCTGAAGACCCTGCCAGCCGGACGATCGGCCGGGGCCATGCTCCGGCGGGTGATCGAGGCCGACCTCGAGAGCCTGCGCACCTTGGCGGCCAGCTTCAGCGAGGAGGATCTCGAGGAATTCACGCGGCTGATCCAGGAAGCGCGGCGCGTGACTATCCTCGGTTTCCGCTACTTGAGCTCGGCTGCCGATTATTTCGCGTATTCGCTCTCGAAGATCAAGGCGGGCGTGAGCGCGATCACGCGCGGTGATTCCACGCTCTCCGATCGCATCCAGACCATGGACGGCGACGATCTGGTGGTGGTCATCGCCTTCGCGCGCTACCCCAGCGATCTGGTGGCGGCGGCCCGGCGCGTGCACGCGCGCGGCCTGCGCATGATCGCGATCACCGACAGCCCGATGTCGCCGGTCGCGCCCTTGGCTGAAACCACGCTCTACGTGAAAACCGACATGGTGGAATTCGTCGGCTCGCTGTCGGCGCCGACCGCGCTGATGAATGCCATCGTCTCGTACCTCGGCATCCGCCTCGGAAAATCGGCGATCCGCCGGCTGCAGGCACTCGAGGAATCGGTTACCGCCACCGGGATCTACGTGCCTGGCAAGGGATCGCGTCCCGCCGACGCGCTCGCCGATCTCATAGGCATCGCCGGAAAGCGCGCCAGGACGCGCTGATCGCATGCGCGGCTCCTCCGGACATCGCCTGGCATCAGGCCACGGGCTTCGCCCGCTCATCGCTTCGTCCCTGCTCGGAGCTTGGAAGTCGGTGCGAGGGCCATGGAGCGCGCCGGGAACGCCGTGGTCTCTGAATCAGGTGATTCAGGAACGAGTCTGATTGCGGTTTTTGGTTGCAGCCGTTCCGGCGTCAGCATGGTTCGCCCTTCGAGCCCCCTGGGAGACCCGCCATGACCGACCACCCAAGCGCATCAGACTCCCATCAGCTCAAGCGCACGGTGACCTGGAAATCGGCATTCGTGGTGTCGCTCGGCGGATCGATGCTGGTCGCGGTCTCGCTGGGGCCGATGGCCGCCGCGCTCGGGCCGGCATCGGTGTTCGTGTGGACGCTCACGGCCATGGTCGGCGTGCTCTCGTGTCTGATGATCGCCGAACTCGCGACGATGTTTCCCGACAAGGCGGGGGGCACCGCGACCTACGCGCACGAGGGATTCAAGGACGTATCGCCGATGATCGGCGCGGTCAGCAATTGGGGCTACTGGTTGGGGTGGATCCCCGTCATCCCGGTCAATCTCGTGCTCTCCGCGGGCTACATCCAGGCGGCGTTCTGGCCCGAGGCGAACATTCTCTGGCTGGCCATCGGCATGTCGGTTCCGTTGTTCATCCTCAATTACTTCGGTCTGCGTCCCGGGGTCTGGTGCTCGATCATCATGGCGACGTGCGCGCTCGTGCCGCTCGTGGTGATCTCGGGCTCGCCGCTGGTCGACTCTTCGCTGTTCCATCGCGCGTTCGTCACGCCGTTCGTTCCGCTCGACGGATCCTGGTCGTCGGGATCATCCTGGCTGCTGATGATCAAATGGATGTTCGTCGCGGTGTGGTCGTCCTACGCATTCGAGTCGGCTTCCGCGGTCATCGCCGAGTTGAAGGATCCGGCCAAGGACGGGCCGAAGGCGATGATGGCCGCATCCGCAGTGGGCGTGCTCGCCTTCATGATCGTTCCGTTCATGCTGCTGGCGATCGTCGGCACCGACGTGCTGTCGAAAGATGCGTCGGTCGCGTTCCTGCCGGCGGCCACGACGATCTTCGGCCAGATCGGGGGCATGGTCGTGTCCATCATGCTGATCGCAGCGCTGCTGCTCGGCGCCCAGACGGCGATCATCGGCGCGTCGCGGACCTTGTACGAGATGAGCCGAGATGGCCTCACGCTCACCCAGTTCGCCAAGCTCAATCGCTTCGGCGTCCCGGATCGCACCATGATCTGGGTGCTGTTGGTCACCGTGGCGTCGCTGCTGATCTTCAGGGCGGACATCGTCAATCTGGTCGCCGCATCGAACGTCGGGTATCTGCTGGTCTTCCTGCTGGTCATCCCGGCGTTCGCTCGCTTACGCTACATCCGCAAGGAGCACCCACGTCCATTCAAGCTGCCGGGGATTTTCGTGGGCATCGCGGTGCTGGTGACGCTGTTCAACGCCGTGGTGTTCGTCGTCGGCGGCCTGCAGTGGGGAGGGAAGGTGATGGCGATCGGGAGCATCTCGGTGGCGACCTTCCTGCCGTTCTACCTCTATCGCCGGAAGATTCAGGATCGCCGTCCCATGAGCGTCCCTGCCGGGGACGTCTCGGGTCAGCCTCGCGCCGAAAAGCCATCATTGACCGCCCCGTGATCCGGCGGAGATGCTCGGGGTCCACGTGGTCGCGACGGTGATGTCGAGGTAGAAAAAAACCCCCTTGGTGGAATCCACCAAGGGGGTTTCGCATCAACCGAGAGATCGGATCTCTACGGGATGATGATGATACCTTCGAGCGCGCCGATCCAGGCGTGGTCGTAGGCTACCGAGCGAGCCGCATTGTGCTCCTGGGTATCCAGGTAGCTCAGCTCGAGGTTGATGCCCAGGTTGTTGTTGTTCAACGGCTGGGTCAAGAGCGCCAGGGTGTACTCGTCGACCACCTGATTCGAGGTAGCGCCTGCACCGCCGCCGCGCCAGTCCGTCGAGACTTCCTGGAAATTCGCGGTCACCGAGCACTTGTCGGTGAGCTTCATGTTCGCGAGCAGGGCCCAGCCGATATCCTGACGATGGGTACCGATCACGTGGCCGATACCGTTCGCTGGACGCGCGCTGGTGGTGTTGCGATAGATGACTTTGGCGCCGAGCACCATCTTGTCGATCGATCCTATAGTGGCGTTCAAGCCAGTCTGCAAGACGTCGCCGCCGAGGCTGCTGCCAGGGACGGTTCCAGCATTCGGATCATAGGCGAACTCGAGATTGATGTTGTTCTCGTAGTTGCCCTTGGAGTCCTTGCTGAACCCCATGACCAGGTCGAGACCGAGACCCAGGTTGTTGTTGTTGCGGGTGGCGGAGCGGGATACGCCGCTGCCATTGCCGCCACCGGTCAGGTTGTTGCGGAAACTGGCATTGCGCGCATCGGCAGGATTGAAGTAGCCATTGACGACGTGGAACGACCCGCTGAAGGGGCTGCTCTTGTCGGACCAGCCGACCGCGGTGCCGACGGCGTCGTTGCCGTAGAAGAACGACTGCACGATGCCGAAGTTGACGCGGTAGAGGCCGGTGGGTTCGAGCGATTCCCAGCCGAGGTGGTTCATGTACTTGCCCATGGTCCAGCTGAGGCTGTTGCCGAGATCGTACACGAGGTAGGCTTCGCGCATGTTGATGGCGCCGGGATAGGCGGGCGAGGCATCGACCACGTCCTGGTTGCCGAACCACAGGTTGATGCGGGCTTTGGCCTTGTCGGAGAGGGTCCAGCCGACCTTGAGGCTGGCCATGGCGGAGAACTCGACGCCGGTGCCGCTCTCTTCCTTGGCGGTCAGGGCGGTGCCCACACATCCCAGGACAGGCAATGCCGTTCACTTTAGGCCCATATCTAAATTACCTATTGACAATCGCTTATAAAAAATTTGTCGGGCCTCATGAGCCCACGTCCCGCTGCCCATGATCTCCTCCATCACCTCACGGTTGCG
>JACDEN010000370.1 GCA_013816415.1 Planctomycetota bacterium | reverse complement strand
GTACAGGTCCTGCGCGAAGAGGTGATAGTCGAGGCGCCGCCTGGTCATGGCCTCCAAGGCCGCGTACGGACCGCTCGTCTGCTCGGGTACCATCGGACCGAGCGCCTGCGTCGCTGCGTACCATGCCGGCGGCGCGACGAGCAGTGCCCGCTCCGAAAGCGTGGTCACCCGTTGCGGGGCCGCCATCGCGATCGACGCGGAATCGAGCGGTGAGAAATCGACGACGAGATCCTGGCTCTTCGCGATGCCGCGCGCCGCGTATGTCGCGTAGCGCTCCATGTCGGCGGGGTTGTGCGTATCGCCGCTCTCTCCGGCCGCCCATTCGCGCGCGTAGCGACGCAGATCGAAGATACCGGCCTGGTGCGGCCAGAATTCGATCCATGCGGCGCCTCCTTCTGCCGTGATCGCAGCTGGACGATCGTACCAGCCATGGCGGATGAGCGCGAACCCCGCCGGCTTGGACGCCATCGCGAGCGGACCCCAGCAGAGGCGCGATGAGGTTGAGGCCGCGACTGAAGATCGGCCACCGTTCTCTTCGAGGGTGACGCCCGGTTCGATGCAGAGCATGCCGCGCGATCCCGCGAGACCGGGCAGACGGATCGCCCAGCGGGTGATGAAATCGCAGTCGGGTTCGCCGGTGAAGATGATCTGATGCTGGGCGTACACCACGCTGGTGCCGCGGAAGAAGCTCACGCGCATCGAGAACGGCATGCGGCCCGCCGGGTCGCCGCGCGTGGCTTCTGGTGGAAGCGTGGCGCCGAACTGCGGCAGCACGATCGCTCCGCGCACCAGGACCGTCGCCCGGATCGGTCCCGGCGACTCGACGGTCACGGCATCGATGTGGATGGTGCCGGTGGCACAGTGCGCCTGGGCGGAGCGGCACAGGAAGCTGCCGACCGGAATCGCGTCTCCGCTGGTGCCGTCGGGAATGCGGACCGTGCTGACCACCACGCCCGCCGGATCACGCGCATCGATCACCGCATGTCCATCGATCGCCAACGCGTCGATGAATCCAGCGCCGGTGTTGGCGATGGTGGCGACCAGATGGCCATCGCCGACCAGCGCACGACCGCCTTCGACGCGTGCGGACATCGGACCGATCACCGCCGCGCGTCTGACCGATGCGCCGTATTCGAGGATCAGCGCGCGTCCCTGATCACCGGTCACGACCGCATCGATGAGCGCCCATTTCACGCTGCCATCGGGCCACACCGCCAAGGCCGTCGCCTGCGCCGGGATCTCGCGGCGCGCCGCATCCAGGAGCCGCAGCTGGTCGATCGATGCGAGAAGGCCACGCGCGAACGGAATGCCGCCGCTGACCGGTATCCCCTGGGTGGCGGCGGGCTCCGGAGCATCGATGCGCAGCGGCAGTTCCGCTGCGACCGACAGGTTTCGCGCGAGCAATAGGACCACGACGCTGACGAGGATCGGGCGCATGCCCTGTCTGTATCGCGGGAAGCGGGATGTCGAGAGGCCCGGTGGCAGCGTCAATTCCGCAGTACGGAGGCCGCGAGATCGCCACGAGGCTGCGACCGCTGCAGCGACTCGACGGACTCGCGCAGGAATTCCGGCAGGCCCTTCAGCGTCCCCTGCGGGTTGCCGAGCGCGGAGAGGAAATCGACCGCGAGCGTGGATGTGACCTCGGTGTCGAGGCAACCCAGGTGCGTGGTCAGGAACACCGCGATCAGTTCGTAGAGGCGCTTCAGGCTGATGCCGTGTTCCTGGTCCGCGGTCCGCCACAGCCAGTCGCTGAAGCCGAGCAGCGCGACGAAGGGAGAACCGCCCGCGCGCGCGATCAGCAGGTCGAGTCCGCCGCGGAAGCGCCCGCTGTTGGCGTACAGCTCGAAGTAGCGGGCGAAGCGCTTGAGCCGCTGCATGGTCGGAAAATCGAAGTCGCGGCTCTGCAGCAGGTCGTAGGGGGGATCGGCGTTGAAGCGCATGGCGAATGGTTCGCGGTGGCGTGCGAGCGGCGTGCCTTTCAACAGCTTCAGGATCCCGACCTGGATCTCGCCCGGCTGCAGCCACCACAACGCATCGAAGCTATCCGCGAGCGAAGACATGGTCTCGCCCGGCAGGCCGATGATGAGATCCGCGTGGACATGGACGCCGGTGTGGCGTTTCAGCCAGCTGAGATTCTCCACCGTCTTGGCGCGGTCCATGCGCCGCGAGATCAGCTCGCCGACCGACGGCGTGAAGCTCTGGATCCCGATCTCGAACTGGATGGCCCCGGCGGGAAATCGCGTGATCAGCGCCTTGACCGGCTCGGGCAGGCGGTCGGGCACCATCTCGAAGTGCAGGAACATGCCTGGGCGGAAGCGCAGGAGGAAAAACTCGAGGATGGCGCTCGCGGTGCGCGGACTGAGGTTGAAGGTGCGGTCGACAAATTTGAAGGTCCGGCAGCCGCGTCCGATCAGGCGCTCCATCGCAGCGAGGAACGGCTCGAGCGCGAACCCGCGCACGCCGTTCTCGATCGACGACAGGCAGAATTCGCAGGTGTAGGGACAGCCGCGGCTGGCCTCGACGTAGATCACGCGATGAGCGAGGTCCTCGGCGGTGTAGAGATCGTACGGCAGGGTGATGTCATCGGACGCGGGCTTTGCGCTGGCCACCACGTGCGCGACCGGGCGGCCCGCGAGCAGGTCGCGGCACACGGCCGGGAAGGTCAGGTCGGCTTCGCCGGTGATCAGCACGTCGGCCAGGGCCACCAACGGCTCGGCCTCGTACTCGTGCGTGACCTCGGGCCCGCCGATGACGATGCGCGTCGATGGTGTCACCGCCTTGATGATGCGCACCACGCGCGTGGTCTCGCGCAGGTTCCAGATGTAAACGCCGAAGCCGATGATCTCAGGAGCTTCGGCGAGCAGGCGCTCGGCCACCACCGGCAGATTGTCGTTGATGGTGAACTCGCGGATCACCGCCTCCTCGGCGAGCTCTCCGAGATTCGCCATCAGGTAGCGCAGTCCGAGCGAGGCGTGGCTGAACCGCGCATTCAGGGTCGCCAGGATCACTCGGGGGGCTGCCATCGCCCGGGCAGCATAGCGACACCGTCGCTGTTCCAATGAGCGACCGTCGCCGGGTGTATGCGACGCGACGCGGGTCCAGGCGTCGCAGCGGATGCGCGCCGCGCGCGTGCCGCCACCGTGCTCTCTGGAGATCCCATGTCCTTCCGCCGCATCGGTTCCGCCATGATCGCCGCGTGGATGACTCTATGGATGGCCACGAGTACGCTCGTCAGCGCGGAATCCCCACCCGATGAAGCCGCTGCGCGCGCCCGTTTGTCGGCGATCATCGCCTCCGCGTCGAACCGGCCGGCCACGCTCGGCGTGCTGCACGACGCGATCCAGAACGCCATCTCGTTTGGCGGACCCGCGTACAACGCGGGCGACCATGACGCATGCCACCGCTTCTACCGCCATACCTCGAACGCATTGGTCAACGCGTTCTCCGGCGTCGACGCGACCACTCCCGCCGCCGCGCCGTGCGTGCGCTACCTCAAGGAGGCGCTGATCCGCGCGGACGCTGGCACGGATCCCGATCGTCAGGCGTGGACGCTGCGCATGGGATTCGACCAGTCGCTCCTCGAATGGACCGTCGCGCAGCAGCGCGGCGAGGCGCTGATGCGCATGGGCAGCGAATATTTCGCGCGCGGCCAGTACGACGAGGCGCTGGTGGCGCTCGGCTCGTCCACTGCCGTGCTCGCCGACATGCGCGGCGAGGACGCGACCGACGTCAGCATCAACCTGCGCGCGAGTCCCTTGCTCCAGGCGCAGGCGCTGCTCGGCCTGAAGCGCTACGACGACGCCAGCGCAGCCTTGGCGTCATCCGCCGCACTGCTGCCCGAGTTGGTGACTGCGAAATTCGATCTGCGCGTCCTGTATCCCGGCAAGGCCGCCGATCTGCAGACGACCTTGAAGGATCTCGCGAAGGCGGTCGAAGCCAAGACCACCGACGCCGCGCTGCACGCGCTGCTCGGCTACGAATACCGATTCTCGGACCGTGTCGACGTGGCGAAGCTTCAGCTGTCCGCCGCGCTCGCGATCGACCCCAAGCAGCCGGTTGCTGTTGCTCTGACCAAACCAGCGGGAGAGCCGTCGGGTCAGGGCTCTGAGATACCGTGAAGGAT
>JACDEN010000369.1 GCA_013816415.1 Planctomycetota bacterium | reverse complement strand
ACCCTGGATATCCCCATGCGCATGTCATCGCTCGCCCTCGCCACCGCCATCGCCGGAAGCCTGGCCCTCGCTGGTTGCGGCGGCGGCGATTCCCGATCCTCGGCCGCGCCCGCGGCCGCGGCCAGCGGAAATCCCACGGTGTTCGTGCCGACGATCACGCCGGCCGCCGGCACCGATTTCAAGCGCCCGGTCGGCGACACGCTGGCCATCCTCGCCGTCGAGCCGAGCAAGCTGACGATCACCCAGGACAAGGACAGCACGCGCGCCACCGGCATGGGCTCGACCCTCGGCGACAAGACCAAGTACGTCGTCACCACCAAGGACGTCGCGACCTTCGAGCCCGACAAGCTCAACCTGATGCTGTCGCTCAAGAACAACGGCGCGACGCCGATCAGCTATGACGGCATGAAGATCGAATACCTGATCGCGGGCAAGCCGGTGAACTTCTACCAATCCAGCGAAGGCCTGAGCGCGAGCGAGGTGCCGAAGGACGGCACCACCTTCATCCGCCTCGCCGGACCGAAGATCATGGACCTCAAGGAAGGCGATACCGTGCACATCGCCGTCCACGGCCTGCCGACCAAGGTCAAGAACGCCGGCGACAAGAAGACCACCGAATCCACCGACCTGAACTTCGATGGCGTCATCGCCGCGCAGCAGAAGGTCGAACTCAAGACCGTCACTACCAGCGAATGGAAGTGATCGGCCGCTGAATACGCCGCGCGCGCCGGCCTCTCCGGCGCGCGTCAGTGCTTCCGGCGATACACCGAGGCGTGGATCTTCTTGATCGATCCCTTGGTGTTCCTGTCGCGGCCGACGCTGCTCTTGAGCGCGCGCAGGACCTCGGCGAGGGAGGTCGTCATCAATTCATCGAAGCTGAGTTCGTGGCTGATCGTCAGCATGTGCTGGACCTGGTCGGCGAGCGACTGCGGCACCGTGACCGAGAGCACGGTCGTGCGCTGATCGAAGATCGGGATGCGCGGCGCGCGGCGTCGGTTCTTGGCCACGTTCTTCACCGGCGCGGCGGGAACCAGCTGATCCAGCGGATTGGTGCCGATGGTGGATGGCAGCTTCTCGACCGCCTTCTTCGGTTTGGGCTTCGATCGCGGCTTGGCTCTGGTCGTGCTCATGGTGGTGCCGGTCGCCCGTTCAGGTCGCGAGGATGATCAGGGAGTCGTCGCCCGAGCTGCGGGAGCGGCGACGCGGTGCGGGAAGCGGACCATGGCTTGCGAGGACGCGCCGCAGGGCCTCCGCCATCAACGCGTCGAGGCTCTGTCCAGGCAGGACCGAGACGGTGTGCTTCAGCTCATCGGCGAGCGAAGACGGAACCGCGACTGACAGCGTGGTCGTCGGTTCGGGGCGTGGACTCGATGGGCGCCGGGGACGCCTGGGGCGGACCGAATCATCGACCAGCACGAAGATCGATTCCTCGCGCACGGGTCCAGCCTTTTGCTCGGGGGTGACTGCCATCGCTCCGCCCTTACTTCGCCAGCGCCCGTTCCTGCTTCAGCACCTCGGCCGCGAGATCGCGGTAGTCCTTGGCGCCGTAGCAGAACGAATCGTATTGCGTGATCGGCTTGGCGAACGACCAGCACTCGGCGAGGCGGATGTTCTCGCGGATGACCGTCTTGTAGACCGTCTTGCCGAAGCGCTCGCGCAGCTTCTCGACCACCTCCAGCGAATGGCGGGTGCGTGCGTCGACCCGGCACGCCACCACACCGGTGATCTCGAGATCGGGATTCAGCCGCTCCTTCACCACCTCGACGGTCTTGTGGATCTGCGCGACTCCGGCCAGGGCCATGACATGCGATTCGACCGGGATGACCACCTCGTCGGCGGCGGTCAGCGCGTTGATGGTGAGCACGCCGAGGGTCGGCGGACAATCGATCAGACAGTAGTCCCAGCGATCCTTCGGCAGTTTCGCGATGCGCTTTCGGAAGATGCTTTCGGCGCCGTTCTCAGGGGCGAGCGCCTTGTCGGCGCCGGCCAACCAGGTCGAGCACGGCACCACCCACACACCCGGGACCAGCGTCTCCTGCACCTGATCGATCAGCGCGGCATCGCCGGTGAAGACGTCGAGCAGGCCCTTGCCGGAATCCGTGACGCCGAACCACATCGACGCCGAGGCCTGCGGATCGAGGTCGATGACCAGGACCCGCCGATCGCGTTCGCCCAGGGCGGCCGCCAGATTGACGGTGGTGGTGGTCTTCCCACTACCGCCTTTCTGGTTCACGATCGCCAATGTTCGCATGTGTCGATCCCTCGCCCTCAGTTCCGCTATGAAAATTAGCCGTTTCGCCACTGCCAGGCAAGACGAGTTTACGCGACTGAGCGCCGGGCTCCCCACACGCGCCGTTGCCGGTTGACAACCTGTTCACTGGACCGGATTTGCGAGCGTGCCGATCAGCCGCGCGACGACCTGAGGCGACTGCGCGCGAAACCCGCCAGGGCGATCGCCAGCAGGGCGGCGCCGGAGCCGAGTCCGCACCCGCCACCAGATCCATCGACCGCGACATTCGAGGCTGGCGGCTTGCCGCCGGTGGCCGACGAGGGGTTCACCACCAGGTCCTTACTGGCTCCGAGCGAGCCGGCGCCGCCCGTCGCGGGCAGGGTCAGGTTGGCGGCGTTCACGACATCGGTGATGGCCCCGCCGGTGCTCAGACGGAAGGCCCCGGTGTTGGCGTAGTCCAGATCCGCAGCCGAGTGCCCAGCGAGCACGGTATAGGTGAACGCGAGCGTGGTCGTCCCCGAACCGCCGACATACGTCGCCGTCGGCGTGGTATGGCTCGAGCCGATGCTGTTGAGGATGAGGAACGGCGTGCCGGTGACCGTCACTGGCTCGCTCATGGTCACGACCACCGGGATGATCTGACCGTCGACATAGGTGCCGTTGGCGAGCGGCGAGGTGACGGAGACGACGGTGGGCGCCACAGTGTCGGCCGAGGTGTTGACGATGATGTTCGAATTGGCCGCGAGCGATCCCGCGGCTCCGGGAACGGCGAGTGACAGATTGGCGGCGTTGCCCGCGACGTCCTTGATCGTGCCGCCATTGAGGAGCAGCGACGCGGCGATGTAGTCGAGTCCGCTGCTGTCATGCCCGGCTGCGATGGTGTAGGTGAAGAGCAGGGTCGCGCTGCCGCTGCCGCTGGTGTAGGAGACCGTGGTGTCGCTGACGCCGGTCTCGAGCTGGATGGTCGGCGTGCCGGTGACGACCACGGCCTTGTTGAACGTGACCGTGATCGGGACCACGACGCCCACCCCGTAGACGCCGTCGGCCTTGGTGGTGTCGACGCCGGTCACCACCGGAGCGGTGGTGTCGATGACGATCGCGGCATTGGCGGCGAGGGATCCGGCGGCGCCTGGGGCCGGCAGCGTCAGCACCGCGGTGTTCCCTGCGGGATCGGTGATGGTGCCGCCGCCGGTCGCGAGCGCCGTGGTCGATGCGTAATCGAGATCGCCGTCACTCTGCCCGACGGCGACGACCAGGCTGAACGTGAGGTCGGTGGTCCCCGATCCGGATTGATACGTCGCCGCAACCGGGGCGGGACTGAGCCCGAGGGTCAAAGTCGGCGTCCCCGAAACGATGACCGGCTCGGTGAAGACGACCTTCACCGACACCGTCCGGCCGACGCCATACGACCCGTTGGCGCTGACGCCGCGCACGCCGCCGCCGCCGGCCGCGAGCGACACCGCGGGCGCGGTGGTATCGATGACGATGTCCTTGCGTCCCTTCAGCGAATTCGCGGTTGCCGGAGCCGGCAAGGTCAGCGGCGCCAGATTGCCGACCAGATCCTTCACCGTCGCCCCACCACTCGCGACCAGCGCGCTGTTTGAGACGTAGTCCAGATCCGCGCTCTGGTCGCCGGCGACGATCGCGTAATTGAAGTGCAGGATGTCAGTGCCCGTGCCGCTGGCGTAGGGCGCCGATTCATCGACGGCGCCGGTCTCGAGCTGCAACGCCAGCGCGCCCGCTCCGAGCAGGACGTCCACCGGTTCGCTGAAATGCACGGCGATGTCGATGGTGCCCGACCGGTAGGCGCCGTTGGCCGCGGTCGCATCCACGAACAGCACCGCCGGGATGCCGGTATCGATGCGGATGTCCTTGGCCGCGCTGAGCGATCCGGCGG
>JACDEN010000368.1 GCA_013816415.1 Planctomycetota bacterium | reverse complement strand
CCCGGGCCGGGCCACCGGCCCAGTTGCGCGGTCAGCGGCCGCGAGACGATCGCGGAGAACACGCCCAGGAAGCGGCCGTTGAGGATCGGCCATGGCGGCGATACGCTGCCATCGCCGACCGCGCCGTATCCGATGGAGCGCAGCGTCGGCCGCATCAGCATGGTGCGCCCGTGCCGGGTATACCACAGGTTGTCGACCTCGTCGAAGGCGACGTTCTGCGAGTCCCGGTCGAAGCCGCGGAACGCGCTGGTCGTTCCATCGGCGCGCCAGATGTTGCCGCTGAAGACGTAATCCTCGTACACCAGCGAGCGCGTGCCGTCGAGCACGTCGGGGCTGCCGACGACCCGCTCGACGCGCGTGTAGGGATCGGCATTGGTGAAGAGCGCCGGGAATACCCCAGTGGTTCTCAGGTCCATCTCGGTCAGCAGGTCTTCGCGTCCCGAGTTCGGGGTGATGATCGACCCCTCGGTGCCGCTGTTCGGACTGCGCGAGTCGTATGAAGCCGAATTGACCGTGTTGAGAAACACAGCGTGCCGGTACGCGGCGGTATAGAGCACGTTGCGATGCTGCACATCCATCGCCATGCCGTAGGTCTCGGCGCGGTACTGGTTCAGCTTGGCGGTGATCGCGCTCGAGCGGGCCATCGGAGCCTGCAGCCGATCGACGCTCTCGGCGCCGGTCGCCCGTTTGGCGGTGACCACGTCGCCGCCGCAGCCCCCGATCGCGAGGGCTGCGGTAGCGGTCAGGACCAGCGGAAATCGGGGAAAGGATGTCATTGTGCCCTGCCCTTCCGCTGCGCACGCCGTGCGAATCCAGCGAGCATCAGCAGCATCCCGATGATCCCGGAGCTCGCGCCGAGTCCGCACCCTCCGCCGTTCTTCTCGACCACCGCCGTCGATTTCGTCGAGTTGGTCGTCCCGGCCTGTTCGCCGATGACGATGGTCGCCGAGGACTGGGCGCTGTCGATCAGGCCCGCCGATCCCTGCAGGGTCAGGATCACCGTCTCCTCCGGATCGAAGGCGGTGTCGGCGAAGGCGAGCACGGTCAACTCGACGAAATCCTGGCCCGATGGGATGACCACCGGTCCACCCTGGATCAGGTAATCGCGTCCGGAGCTGGCCGATCCCGTGATCCGGTAGTCGACCGACAGCGCGCCGGTCTGGCCGGGATTGCGTGCCAGGTTGATTCGGAACACCGCCGGAGTGGTCGAGCCTTCCATGGTCCTCGGCGTCGCGGCCGTGACCGAGAGCTTTCCGACCGCGTCGGCGATGTTCATGGTGGCGCCATTCGCGTTCACGTCGCCCGAGACCGAACCGGCGAGCAGGTAGTCGTTCGAGTCCCCGAGCGTGAGCTTGATCTGCTCATTGCCTTCGGTGAGGTCGTCGTCGATGCCGACGACGGTGATGAACGCCTCCTTGGATCCACCGGGGATGATGATGCTGCCGCGCATGTTTATTGTGTCGAACCCGGCGATGGTGAAGTCCTTGCCGGCGCCTGCGGCGGTCGCCGGATTGGAGAGACCCTGCGTGGTCAGCACGTACGGGATGGCGATGTCACGGCCAGGAGGGAACGCCTGCGACAGCGTGACCTTGAACTGCCCGCTGGCGCCCCCTTCCGTCGCGTTCTGCGTGGCCTCGATGGATGCCACGACGTCGTTGTCGGCGATGACCATGGTTCCGACCGTGGGATCGAGGATGTCGTAGCCGTTGTTGGCGTTGCCGGTCTGGACGGTCAGCGTGACGGTCTCGGCCCCCTCCGCCAAGGTGTCGTCGACGGCGGTCAGGTAGAAATCGACGTAGTCGCCCTTCGGCATGTCGTTCGGAAACTCCTGCGGATAGACCGGCGACTCGATCGATCGGAGGAAGGGCAGTTTAGGGATGAACACGGTCTGGCGGCTCTGCGGGAATGCGGTGGGGAAGTGCGTGATGATCGCGCCGCCGCCCGTGCGCATGATCGACGATCTCAGGCGCGGCGTGAAGGAGATGAATGCGGCGGGGCCGGCTGATCTGCTGGCAACAGCCTGCAGGTTGTGGTCCTTGTTCACCGGCAGGTTGCCGCTCGGGTGGTTTGGATTCCGGTCGTAGCCCACGTTCTGCGGACCCGTGATGCGGTAGAAGTTGTTCGGATCGCCCGCGAACTGGATGACGTCACCGACGTACAGGGCGCCGAAGGCTCCGCCGCTCACCGCCACCGAGGTCACGCCGGCGGCGTACATCACCGGATTGTCGACCTGCCAGTCGGTGACGGTGAAGGTGATGGTCTGCAGCGCGCTCCCCACCACCACGTCCTGCTCGTATTGCAAGGTGAGCCCGGCCCCGTTGATGATGTCGAAATTCATCGCCGGGTTGAAGTCGATGCGCATCCGCGGCGACGCATCGACCATGGTGTCGATGTTCCAGGTGCCGGTGGTGCCGCCGATCTTGGTGATGCGCTTGTTCTTCGCGTCGTTTGGAAACCTGGTTCCACCGATGGCCAGGATGCTGCTCGGCGCGCCATTGGAGCGCCCGTACTCGTCGAGCAGACGGTACGCATAGGGCTGGTCGGCTCCTTCGCCGATACCTTCCGTGCCCGAGATCCCTCCGCCGATCTTCCACACCATCGAATAGTCCGTGGTCAGGGTCGCGGTTCCCGCCAACATCACTTCGATGCCACGATCCGCATAGACCGAATAGGGCTGTTCGAACCACAGACGCTCGCGTCCGGGCGGAGCGGTCGCGGTCTGGGGCGGCGTGGGCTGCAGCATCTCAGCAGGAATCGGCAGATCGACCAGGACTCGGCCGGTGACATCCGCATCGATGACGGTGACCACGTCGGTCTGGCGGTTGCCGACGACATAGGCTGGATCGGCGATCACCGTCAGCTGGACGGTCTCGCCGAGTTCCGGAGGAGCGACCGGCGCGTCGGCGACCGCGACCACCCGCACGGTGACGGAATTCTCGCCGGGCTGGAAGGTCACGGTCCCGGTGGACCTGGTCCAGGTGCCGCGCGGCGCGAAGGCGAGGGTGTAGTCGAGCGTCGGAGACGCGGTGCCGGATAGGGTGAAATTCACCGTCACCGTTCCGATCGCGCTGCTTCTGGTGATCGCGAATTCACCCTGGCCATTGACGGTATCTGATTCGAACGCCTTCGGCTTGATGGCGGTAATGTTGATGGTGTCGAGCGCGGCCGCGGAGGACCCGAACGCGACCGCCATCGTCACCGCCAGGGATCTGAGCCACCGGGATGCCGCTGCGCGGTACGTTGAAGCCGTGGCCGATCCGCGGAGCGGATGTGAGATGAGGACCATGTCATGGACTCCATGTGGCGCGTTGCTGATGGAAGAGACAGCGCTGACACCACATGAATAACCGCATTCTCAGTTCCACTCGCAGACGACGATGCGCGCATGACCGTGAGCGCTCGCATGGAGGCGGCGCAGATCCGTCCGCGCCGGCGATGCACACACGCACGCGCACGACACCGCCTCGGAGGTGATGGACGATTGGTTCAATGCTCATGGTCGCGGCACAGCCGGTGGAGCGCGGCCAGCGCCTTGCGCACGCGCTTGTTGACGCCTGCCTGCGACATGCCGAAACGCCTGGCGATATGCGTCTGCGGCTCGCCGAGGATGAAATGGGCGAGGATCAGTTCGCGGTCGGCCTGCGGAAGCGCATCGACGCAGTCACGGAGATCGCGCCGCTCCTGCAAGCGGATGCAGAGCGCCAGGGGATCGGCCGACGGATGCGACTGCGGCGCCTGGCCTTCGTACTGACGGCGTGCCTGCGCGGCGTTGAGCTGGTTGATGGCCGTGTTGCGCGCGCAGGCGCGCAGCCAGCCCTCGATGGTGCTGGTGATGGAACCAGCGTGCTGCGAGAGCTTGACGAAGGTCTCCTGGACCGCGTCGTCGACGTCGGCCGGATGGTGGAGGATCTTTCCGCAGGTACGCTCCACGAGTCCGCGGTGCTGCTCGACCAGCTCGGTGAACGCGCGCAGATCCCGCTGATCGAGGAATGCGCGCAGGAGATCCGCAGGATGACGTCCTGGCGCCGCGGGCCCGTCGATGCTGTCTCCCCCGACTGCGGACATGCGCTCCCCGGGATCGGACCTGCGCTGAGCGCGCACGACCGACGCGTGGCACGAGTACAGACC
>JACDEN010000367.1 GCA_013816415.1 Planctomycetota bacterium | reverse complement strand
CAATGACCCCAAGGCGGAGTATCTCGACTTGATCCCTGCGATGGCTAAGCGGTTTCGCAATGCCGACTTATGCCACGTGTATTTAATTTATCAAGTTATTTTGACGCGACGCCTAACCTGCGATACGAGCGCCCAATCGCTGGTGCATCGCGAGCGGAGATCATCAGAGGGAGCAGCACTTCGGCGCCAGGTCCTTGGCAATTCTTCGCCGCTTCGGATTTGAGCAGGACCGAGACCGACCTGAAGGCGATGTGAAGGTAGTAGAACGACATCGGCGCAATCGATTCCGACACCATGGCGGGCGTGAACGGCGGAAGGATGATGAAATCGCCGGCCGAACCAACCAGCTTGCGGCCATCCGTCAAAGTCCAGGTCGCCTGCCCACCCCCGACCATGAACACATCCCAGTCGTGGTACAGCAGCAGGATCGGAGCCTTGCCCGGCTGCCACCGGTGGAGCCCATGATGGAGCGAATAGGTGGGGATTCCGACCGGGAACGGCACCGTCGGTGGGCGCGGCCGCCGAGGAGTCCGAGGAGTCCGCGCATATGATTTATGCAAACCGGGAGAAGGTACGACCAAAGACATCCCTGGAATCGTATAGAATCAGATTGGCGACCGACAGCAGATCGGCCGACGGCACGTGCGATCCGATGATACACCACGAGGAGGGCTTCGACCATGAGCAAGAACCCGAACGACATCGATAACATCGCGGAACACCTCGAGGAAGGTCAGCAGGAGGAATCGGATCAACGCTTCCGTCGAGCAGGAGGATGGGCTGGTTGGCTGATCAGCCTCAGCTTCCATGCGCTGCTGATCGCCCTAATGACCTGCATCTACTTCCTGGTGAAGCCACCGGAAGTCGACATGCCGCCGGTACGCATCGCCATGATCGAGTCTCCTCCGAAACATGAGGAGAAGCCCAAGGTGGCGCGCACCCTCGAGACAACGGTCGAACTCGACGTCCAGACCGAGTCCGACCATCCGAATCCGATCTCCCAACTCGAACTACCGGTGGAGAATTCGGAGCGCGAAGAAGACAACGACAATCCCGTAGCCAAAGGTCGCGAGGAAGCGATCGCTGATTCCGAGATGGGTGGCAGCCTCGCACTCATGGCGATCGGTGTCGGTGGCGGCGGGTCAGGAATGTTCGGCTCGCGCACTCCTGGCGGGAAGAAGCGCGCGGTCGGAAAACTCGGCGGCTCGAAAGGCAGCGAGAGCGCGGTCGACACCGCGCTGCGCTGGCTCAAGAAGCACCAGAGCCCGAACGGCATGTGGGACTGCGAACACTACCCGGAGAACTGTGTCGAGGCTCAACGCTGCGAACCCGGGAAGCACTGGCTCGAGGATCAGTGCGAGGTCGGACTGACCGGCTTCGCGGTCCTGTGCTACCTCGGCGCCGGCTACGACCACCAAACGCCGAACAAATACAAGGTCACGGACAAGAAGGGGCTCGATTACCTGATCTCGATCCAGAACGCCAACGGGTACATCGGCCGGCGCAACTACGAGAACGCCGTCGCCACCATGGCGCTCGCCGAGGCCTTCGCCATGACCGGCGATCCCGCGTTGCGCGGGCCGGCGCAAAACGGCGTCAACGCGATCCTCGCCTGTCAGAACCAGGATCTCGCTCCCGGCGCGGCGCCCAAGGAGTCGGGCTACGGAAACGGTTTCGGCTGGGATTACGTCAGCGCCACCGCCCGCAACGACTCCTCGGTGACCGGCTGGCAGGTGATGGCGCTCAAGAGCGCGCTCGCCGGCGGGCTGAACGTCGGCAACGGCATGGATGGCGCGAAGAAGTGGCTTGAACGCACCTGGAAGGCCACCAATCCCGGCTGGGCATCGCTCAACCCCTACACCGGCGAGTCGCGCATGCCGTACGCCTTCGACTCGGCGACCGGCGCGATCGACATCGCAGGCGCGCCCGCTCCCGGCGCGCCCTCGCCCGAGGCCCACGACCTCACCTGCGTCGGCTGCGTGTGCGCCGTGTTCCTCGGCCACCATGCCGGAGACCCGATGCTCGAGACGCTGGCCAACTACGTGTCCAGCCACCAGATTCCGAAGGCCTATCCCTGCAACACGTACTACATGTACTACAACACTCTGGCGATGTTCCAGGTCGGCGGCGAGAAATGGAAGACGTGGAACCGCTCGGTGCGCGATATGCCGGTGAACGCGCAGAGGAAGGACAACGGCTGTCTTGATGGGAGCTGGGACTGGGCCGGGACGTGGCCCGGGTTGTGTCCGGCAGGCACCTTAGAGTGCGGAGGACGGGTCCTGAGCACCGTCTTCTGCTGCCTCAGCCTCGAGGTCTACTACCGCTACGCCAAAGTCGCCGGCGGGAAGTGATGAGATGATCGGTGACTGTGCGCAGTCAGGCGCGGCGCGGGCTGGAGGTCAGTTCGCGGCCACGCCATCGTGGTACGTCCGCGGCGACAATCCGAAATTCCCGGAACTGGCGGCTGAAGAAGTGCTGGGATGTGAAGCCGCAGGATTCCGCAATGGCGCCGGAGGTCCGCGGGATTCGCGGGAGCCCAGCCGGAAAACCGCGGCGCGCTGATCAGCGCGCCATCAGGTCCTTCAGCGGCGCGGCGATCGCGTCCGCCCAGATCTGATAGCCCTTGGCACTCGGGTGCAGGCCGTCGGGCAGGATGTCCTTCGCGGCCGTGCCGTCGGCACCGGCCAGCTTGCTTCCGATATCCAGCACACGGATGTTCTTGCCGTCATCGAACGTCGCCGTCAGTGCGTTCGCGGCCTTGGCTGAGAGATCCATGCCGTCGGCGAGCGGGAAGATTGCCATCAGGAGGATCTTCGACCTCGGCGACTTCGCATGGATGACGTCGATGATCTGCCGGGTGCCGGTGGCGATCTCCTGGCCTTTCTGGTCCCATTCGCCGCGCTTGGCGCTCCAGCAGTTGTTGATGCCGATCATCAGCACCACCACCTTGGGCGCGATGCCGTCGAGTTCGCCGTTGGTCACGCGCCACAGCACGTTCTCGACCTTATCCGCGGCGATGCCGAAATTCGCCGCATGCTGCGGGGCGAAGGTCTTGTCCCACACCTCCTTGCCGGTGGTGCCCCAGAAATCAGTGATCGAATCGCCGAGGAACAGCAGCGGCACGCCGCCTTTCTTCGCGGCGGCGACGAAGGCCTGATGCCGCTGCATCCATTCCGCATTGCCGTCCTTGGCCACCGGGATGATCGCCGGCGTCTCGGCGGCGATCCCGCCCGCGGCGGCGCAGGCCAGCAGGCAGATCAGAGCGGCGAGGTGCGGGATGCACACGCTGCGGATGGGGACGAAGTGGAACATGGCTGCCTCCTGTGGCCGGATCATCGGATGCCGCCGATCGCCCTAGTCAATCCCATGAGGAATGCTAGGACAGCGAAGCAAGAGTGATGGATTCATACCACGCAGCGACGGCTGCGTCCAATTGCCCGCTGGGCCGCCCGCAGCTAGGATGTCAGCGCATCCACTGGAGAAAACATGCCTGTGACCGTCCCCCAGAGTCCCGCCCACAGCGATCGCGCGGCCGTCGCCGACTTTTTCTCGGAGCACGGATTCTACCTCGCCCGCGGGGTCATCGGCCGACCCGAGTGCGCGCGGCTCGAGCAGGACTTCGACCGTATCGTCGAGCAGATGGTGCGTTCGGGCGAGGTCATCAACGCGCGCTGGGGCAACGACACCACCACCGCCATCGACGGCGGCGGCACCGAGGTCATCCACACCCATCAGGTGCAGAAGTACTCATCGGCGTGGGCGCGGCTGCTGTTCGACGATCGCGTGCTCGACGTCGCCGAGATCCTGGTCGGTCCCGATATCATCATGCACCATACCAAATTGTTCCTGAAGCCGGCGGGACGCGGGGCGGCATTCCCACCGCACCAGGATTACGGCTACTTCCCGATGGTGAAGAACTCGATGATCGCGATGAACGTGGCACTGACCGCGCAGGACGACAGCAACGGCTGCCTGCGCGTGTGGCCGGGCAGCCACCGCCTCGGACGCATCGAGCGCTCGATGGGCGCCGACGACGCATTCGCGGCGCGCTTCCCGTTCGAGGAATCGGTGCCGATGGAATGCGGGCCGGGTGATCTGATCTTCTTCAGCTACCTGACCGTCCACGGC
>JACDEN010000366.1 GCA_013816415.1 Planctomycetota bacterium | reverse complement strand
GCGTTCACCAACGAGGAGCCGCCGCACTTCCAGACCCACCTGATGGGCAGCTGGGTCTACGCGCACGCCTGCAAGGAGCGCGGCGACCGCATCGAGGCCGCGGTGGCTCTCGAGACCATGGGCTGCTTTTCCGACGAGCTGAACAGCCAGCACTTCCCTGTCGCCGCCCTCGCCGCCGCGTATCCCAGCACCGGAAACTTCATCTCGTTCATCGGCGACACCACCTGCCGTGAACTGATCCGCCGCTCGGTCGGCGTCTTCCGCGAAACCACGAAGTTCCCATGCGAAGGAGCCTCGCTGCCGGCCTCGATCCCCGGAGTCCATTGGTCGGATCACTGGGCCTTCGTGCAGCACCAGTATCCCGCGCTGATGGTCACCGACACCGCTCCGTTCCGCTACGCGCACTACCACACTGAGAAGGACACCGTCGACCACGTCGATTTCCAACGCCTGGCTCGCGTCGTGGATGGAGTCGACCGGGTCGTCGAGGCGCTGGTCAAGTGACGATCGCTGCTCGTGGTGCCGTGCGCGCGCTGGCGCGAGGCGCCAATGTGCTCAGTGCAGGCTGCCCGACAGCCGCAGCGCGGTGACCACCTCGGCGGCCGCGGTCGAGCGGTTCAGCGCATAGATGTGCAACCCGGGCGCACCCGCGGCGAGCAGGGCACGGCAGAATCCGACGGTGTAGGCGATGCCAGCCTGACGCACCGCGAGGGGGTCGTCGGCCAGCGGCGCCAGGAGCGCGCGCACCGAGTCCGGGATCGACGCACCGCAGCGCGCGCAGAAGCGTTCGAGCGCATGGAAGTCGGTGATCGGCAGGATCCCGGGGATGATGCGCTGACGGCGTCCGGTCGTCTGGGTGAGGTGGTCGACCAGTTCGAGATACGGCGCGACGTCGAAGAAGCACTGCGTGATCGCCGCCACGGCGCCCTTCTCGAATTTTCGCGTCAGCCAATCCCAGTCCGCGCTGCGGCTCGGATTGTCGGGATGGCCCTCGGGAAATGCCGCGCAGACGATCGCGAAGCGGCCGTCGGTGCGGATGAGGTCGATGAGATCGGTGGCGAAGGCGCAGCCGCCGTCGGTCGGCGTGAAGCGCGCCTCGCCCTTCGGCGGATCCCCGCGCAGCGCCAGCAGGTTCTGGATGCCCGCGCCATGGTATTCATCGAAGAGCGCGCGCAGTTCCGCCTTGGTCGCATTCACGCACGTGAGGTGCGCCATCGCGGTGACGCCGGTCTTGGCCTGGATGTGCTCGACCACCTCGCGCGTCCGCGCGCGCGTGCCGCCTCCCGCCCCATAGGTGACCGAGATGAAATCCGGCCCCAATTGCACCAGCTGATCGATAGTATCTTCGAGCGTATACCAAGCCCGATCGTTCTTCGGCGGAAAGAACTCGAACGACAGCGTGCGCTCGCGCGCATCGAACAACTCATCCAGCCGCATCCCCCCATGATGCCCCCATCCATCGATCCATCAAGATGAAACGATGGTTGCCTCTGTCCCATCTCCGTGAAGGCACCCCATCTCACCGTCAGGCATCCTTCTTCCCAATATTACCACCGCAAAAATTGTCCTGAATCCGGCATTCAGGGCGGATGCCCTAAAGGACTAGCTTCGCGTCGCAAGGCGTCCGACGAGCGCAGTTTCCAACCCAACGCAAAAATCGTCCTGAATCCGGCAGTCAGGGCCGGATGCAAGGCGTCCGACGATCGCAGTTTCCTCGTGGAAATAAGGAGGAGGCAACGCAGCAGCCGGCCCTGAATGCCGGATTCAGGAATTGTAGGAGAGCCAGATGCCGCCGATGGCGAGTCCGACTCCCGCCGCGCGATAGATTAGCGCGTCCGCCGGCCCGACGGTCACCTGCTTGCGCAGGATATGGCTCATGATGCCAGATTCGGCGCGGCGCAGCATGCCGCCGAGGATCACCATCGCGCAGCCGACGATCACGCTCACCACCGCGAAGGCGACGACCATGAAGGACCCGCGCATCAGGGTGCCGACCATGCCGTAGCCGAGTCCGATCGAGACCAGCACCATCGCGGTGTAGATTATGTCCATCGCGGTCAGGCTGGCGTAGGCCGCGGGGCGGTGCTCCGGCAGGCGCTCGGTGATGCGCGCCAACAGCGCGTGATGGTGTTGCGGATCGAGCGGCCGCGCGGCGACGGACATCAGCTCGTGGAGTCCTGACAGCGCCTGGTGCTGGGCTGCGAGCTCGGGCTGGTCGAGGATGGCGCGCTCGATGGCGGAGGCCTCGCCGGCTTTCAGTTCCCCGTCCAGAAGGCGCTGCGGATAGAGCGGATCGGTGGTCATCGCGGTGCGGTCCTGCATCTGAGACGGATGGCGCGGCCGGAACCAGACAGTGAAACACGCACGACTATCCCCCACCTACGAGGGTCACGACCTCGATCCGATCGCCTGGCCGCAGCTGGGCGGTGGGATGCTCGGCCCGGCGCACCAGCTGGCGGTTGACCTCGACCGCGACGCGCGTCCCCGGGACCTGGAGACGCGTCAGAAGATCCGTGACCGTACAGGCTTCGGGAAGCTCGTGCGGCTGGTCGTTCACCGTGATCTGCATCTCAAGGATCTTCCGCCGCCGATCGCATCGTGCAACTCATGGAATGCCGAGTTCGCGCGCCTGGGCGAGCACCAGCGGCAGCCCTTCGGCGATGATCGGCCCGGCCTCGTCCAGCCGCCCGAGGCTGAACAGGGCGACCAGCAGGTTGCGCCGGTAGCGTTCGTAGCCGATGCGGCGGACGGCGCGCCCGGCGAAGGCGGTGTCGAAGCTCTCGGCGGTGATCGCGAACAGCCGGGAGTCCGCGTCGGCGCCGACCAGTTTCGGATCGCCCGCGGGCGGAGCGAAGCGGTTCCACGGGCAGACCTCCTGGCAGAGGTCGCAGCCGAACCACCAGCCCTCGAAACGCTGCGCGAGATCGCGCGCGATGACGCCATGGTGCTCGATCGTGAGGTAGCTGATGCAGCGTTCCGAAATCACCCGGCGATCGACCAGCGCCGCGGTCGGACAGCGGCGTTCGCATGCGGTGCACGATCCGCAGCGGTCGGCTCCGTGGCCAGCGCTGCGGATCTCCATCGGCGCTTCGCTGAGCAGGAAGCCGAGGAACCGGTAGCTGCCGGCATCGGGCGCGATCAGCAGCGCGTTGCGTCCGATCCATCCCAATCCGGCGAGCCGCGCGAGCGTGCGTTCGTTCACCGGCGCCGAATCGGCCACCGCGCGATGCGTCCAGCCCGCGGCGAAGCGTTGGTTGAGCGCATCGCCGACGCGCGCGAGCTTCTTGCGCAGCAGCTGGTGGTAGTCGGATCCGGCGGCATAGCGCGCGCGCCTGAGGGTCGCGTCCTCGCGCTGCGGATGGTAGGGGAGCGCGACCGCGAGGATGCTGCGCGCCGAGGGCAAGAGGCCGTTCGGAGTCAGACGCAGCTCGCGATGCTCGTTCATGTACGCCATGTCGCCGACGCCGTCGGCGAGCATGCGATCGAGGCCGTCCGCGGCGAGCCGCGACGGCGGAGTCATCACCGCGAGACAGGAAAGACCCTGGTTTTTCCCCAGTTCCACCAGGACATCGAAAGGCACATCGGGTGCTGCCGCGGCTGGTCCGCTCATCCCCACACTCCGCACAGGCCGAGGTCGTCGTCGAGTTCGCGCAGTCGCCGGCTGCGCCCGCGGCCGTTGACCCGGGCCAGCCGCTGCAGCACGCCGCCGAGCGATTCCGGTCGGCCGAGGGCCCAGCCTGAACGCAGGGCGTGTCCATAGGCGACGCGCGCGTTCTCGGATATCCCCGCGGAGAACCGCCGCAGGCACGCGGCATGGTCGGGAGCCAGCGGCGGTGGACAGCCGGGCGGCGACTCGTCTGCCGGAAACAGGAATTCACCGGGTCCGATGCGCAGCGGCGGCGCCGCGAGGGTCAACGGAGCGCGCGACGACGACCGCGCATCGCGGCTCGAGGAGATCGCGGAGAGCGCGGGAGCGGCATCTTCCAGCCATGCGATCGCCGCGAGCAGCGAGCGGTCATCCGCGATCAGCGTCGAACGGTATCGGCTCGCCCACAACCGGCCGCGCGTTCCGTGCCGGCGATTGCGGTCGCGGCTGTAACGCTGCAGCAGCGTCTGCATGAGTCCACCG
>JACDEN010000365.1 GCA_013816415.1 Planctomycetota bacterium | reverse complement strand
CGCGCCTGCTCGGGATTCAACGCGAGGCGCGCGGTGGTGATGTAGAGCTCATCGAACTGGGCGCCGCCGAATGCGCACGAGGTGACGTTCGATACCGGCAGCGTCACCGTCTCGATGAGCCGTCCGCTGCGCGCGTCCCAGCGGTTGACGCGTCCCCCTCCCCAGTGCGCCGTCCACAGCATGCCGTCGGCGTCGATGCACATGCCGTCGAGCAGGCCGTGCTCCTTCACTTCGATCGCCACCACGGTGCGGCGCTCGCCCAGCCACGCCGCGTGGGGATCGCAGGCATAGGCGTCGATGCGCGCGGTCGCGGTGTCGATGAAGTACAGGGTGCGCTGGTCGGCGCTCCAGCTCAGGCCGTTGGAGACCGAGACGCCGTCGAGCACCTTGGTCGCGGTGCGTTCGCCATCGAGCACATACAGCGCGCCGAGCGGCCGGAATCCGGCGCCGGTCGGACAGGTGCCGGCCCAGAAGCGTCCGCTGGGATCGCACTTGCCGTCGTTGAAGCGGTTCTCCGGCAGGTGCGCTTCGGGATCGCACCAGGCCGTATGCACGCCGCTGTCGAGATCGAGCGCGGCGAAGCCATGCTGCCAGGCGATCGCGAGACCGCCGCTCGCACGTTCGACCACGGCGCCCACCGTGCCCGGTACGATCGCCGCGACATCGACGCCGGTGGCGGGATCGAAGCGATGGATGGCGCCGCACAGGATGTCGACCCAATACAGCCGCTGGCTGGACGCGCTCCACAGCGGTCCTTCGGCGATCTCGGCGCGCGCGTCCAGTGCAAGGTCGAGCCTGGGCTGCATGCGCGCGTGACTCATGGCGCGCCCGTCGGCGAACGTTTGCGCCTGCCGGAGCTGGGCGTGGGCCGGACCTGATCGGCGTCCATGCGGCGCGCGTCATCCAGGCCCATGCCCATGTGCAGGGTCATGGCGCGGCGCGCGTCGGCGGGATTCTGCCGCGCGATCGCGTCATGGATCTGCTCATGGATAGAGATGCACACCTCGGCGTCGAGCACGCCCGGAGCCGATGCCTCCATGGTCGCGCGGATGCCGTCGTGCAGGCAGCTCATCATGCGTTCGAGCACCAGGCTGTGCGCCGCGGCGGCGATCGCCGCGTGGAAGCGCAGGTTGGATGCCACCGAGCGCGGGTCGTCGAGCGGAATGCCGCGCATGCCGTCGAGCCCGGCTCTGATCGCCACCAGATCGGAGTCGGTGCGGCGTTCGGCAGCGCGTCCGACCAGATGCACTTCGATCAGCTCGCGGGTCTCATAGAGATCGACGATGGTCGGCTGATCGAGCAGCAGCAGGAATTCGAAGGATGATTTCAGGATGTTCACGCTCGATGCCGCGACCTGGGAACCCGACCCGTGACGCGTCTCGAGCGCGCCGATCACCGACAGCGTGCGCAGCGCCTCGCGCAGCGACGGTCGGCTGACCCCGAGCTGGCGGGACAACTCGCGTTCGCTCGGCAGCTGGGTGCCGGGGCGGTAGGCCCCGGAGCCGATCAGCGCCTTCAGGCGTTCGATGACGTCGTGGCAGAGATTGGCGGGGCGCGGGCTGCGGGCGCGGCGCAGCGCGGGGGGTCGGAGTCGGGACATGGCCTGACAATAGTGGTAAGACCATTCAAAGCAACCGGCTGCGCCGTGTTGCCAAATTAAAGGCCCTTCAGGTAATTACCCGCGGATTTACTAGGCTATTTGTTAACCCTTGCGCTCTCGTCGCCGATCACAATGCTCGCCCTTACGAAAGTGGTCTTACCAATTATGGAAAATCTCACCGTCCCTCGCACCCTCGCCGGCCGCGTAGCCCTGATCGTCGGCGGGGCCCGCGGCCTCGGACTGGCAATCGCGCGGCAGTACGCGGCCGAGGGCGCCGAGATCGCGATCGCCGATCTCGATGCTGCCGCCGCGCAATCCGCGTGCGCAGCGATGTCTCCCGCGGCCATGTCGTCGCGGGTGGACGTAGCGGATCCGGCATCGAGCCGCGAGGTGGTCGAGCAGGTGGTCGCGCGCTTCGGCCGCCTCGACATCCTGGTCAACTGCGCGGCCATCTGCCTGGTCGACCCCCTGCTCGACGTCACGCCCGAGCGCTGGGACCGGGTGTTCGCGGTCAACGCCCGCGGCGCGTTCTTCTGCATGCAGCACGCCGCGCGCGCCATGACCGCCAACGGCTTCGGGCGCATCATCACCATCTCGACCCCGGCCTCGCGCATGGGTTTCCCGCTGTTCGCGTCCTACGGTGCGAGCAAGGCCGCGGTCGACAGCATGACGCGCGCCGCCGCGATCGCCTGGGCGCCGCACGGCATCACCGTCAACGCCATCGTGCCCGGGCGCATGACCGGCGGGATGATCGACGCGCTCGAGCAGGATCTGCAGCGGGTCACCGGCAAGCCGGCGGACGAGCTCGCCGCTGACCGCACCAAGGGCCTGCCTATGGGCCGGCGGGTCGATCCCGCCGAGGTCGCGAAGGCCGCGGTGTGGCTGGCGTCCGACGCCGCGGCCTACGTCACCGCCGAACGCTTCAACTTCACCGGCGGCATGGAGCTCGCATGACCACGATCGTCGATTGCCCCGCGGATATCGGGCAGCTGCGCGTCCGCGCCCGCGCGCTGCGTCTGCACGTCCTACACATGGCCGAGCGCATCGGCCAGGGGTACGTCGGCCAGGGACTCGGCATCGCCGACCTGCTCGCCGTGCTCTACTTCCACGAGATGCGCTTCGATCCGCGACGCCTCGATTGGCCGGAGCGCGACCGCTTCGTGCTGTCGATCGGCCATTACTCGATCGGGCTCTACGCGGCGCTCGCCGAAGCCGGCGTGTTCCCGCTCGATGAACTCGACAGCTACGGGGCCGACGGCTCGCGCCTGGAGATGTCGGGCTCGGAAATCACTCCCGGCTTCGAGATGACCGGCGGGTCGCTCGGCCACGGCCTCGGTCAGGCGGTCGGCATGGCGCTCGGCCACCGCTTGGCAAAACGCGATGCGCGCACCTTCCTGCTGATGTCCGACGGCGAGCTGCAGGAGGGCTCGACCTGGGAGGCGGCGATGGCCGGCGCTCATTACGGTCTCGATCGCCTGATCGCCTTCGTCGACTGCAACAACCAGCAGGCCGACGGCGCGCCCGCGGCGGTGATGGGCATCGAGCCGGTGCATGACAAGTGGAGCGCCTTCGGCTGGCACGTGCAGCGCATCGACGGCAACGACCTCGCCGCCATCGTCGGCGCGATCGTGGAAGCGACGGCAACGCCCGGACGGCCGCACGCGATCATCCTCGACACGCTCATGGGCAAGGGCGTGCCGCTGTTCGAATGCCGCGAGAAGAACCATTTCATCCGCGTCGCGCCCGAGGAATGGGCGCTGGCGCGCGCGCAGGCAATGGCCTCGGCAGGAGTCGTACCATGAGCGCATCGACCGTGACGCCCCCGGCGTCGAAGGCCGTGGGAACCACCGGCAACATCCTCACCTCGGACACCGGCGGCGCGGTCAACGTCGCCACCGCGCCGTTCGGGCACGCCCTGGTCGCCGCCGGCGAATGCGACGGGCGCATCGTCGGCATGACCGCCGACCTTGGGAAATACACCGACATGCACGTGTTCGCGGCGCGCTTCCCCGAGCGCTTCGTGCAGGTCGGCATGGCGGAACAGAATCTGATCGGCATCGCCGCCGGCCTGGCGCGCACCGGCCACGTTCCGTTCGCCACCACCTATTGCGTCTTCGCCACTCGCCGCGCGTACGACTTCATCGCCATCGGCGCCGCACTCGGCCGCGCCAACGTGAAGATCGTCGCGGGTCTGCCGGGCCTGACCACCGGCTACGGCGGAACGCACCAGGGCATCGAGGACCTGGCGCTCATGCGCTCGATCCCCGGACTGGTGGTGATCGATCCCGCCGACGCTACCGAGATGGCGCAGGCGACGGCCGCGGCCGCGGCGCACGACGGACCGGTCTACCTGCGCCTGCTGCGCGGGCAGGTGCCGGTGGTATTCGATCCGGCGCTGCACCGCTTCGAGATCGGCAAGGCGCGGCTGCTGCGCGACGGCGGGGATGCGGCGATCGTCTCGACCGGGCTGATGACCCCGCGCGCGCTGGATGCGGCCGACACGCTGGCGGCGGAGGGTATCCGCGTCTCGGTGCTGCACATG
>JACDEN010000364.1 GCA_013816415.1 Planctomycetota bacterium | reverse complement strand
ACCAATACCAGCGGACGCCGCGGCGCGGAGTGGGGAGGCGGTCCATGGCGCCAGCCTGATCCGCAACGCGCGGGCGCAACCGTGTGCGGGTGCTCCGCCTTTCGCTGGCGCAGATGCCCGTCATCCCATGCTGCGCGGACCATTCCAGCGAGGGCAGCCATGGAGATCGGCACAAACAGCATCGTCAGCATGAGCTACTCGGTCGCGACCGCCGAAGGCGAGCAGGTCGACCAGAGCCAAGATGGCCACCCCATGGTCTATCTCCACGGTCACGGACAGATCATCCCCGGCCTCGAGGCTGCACTCGCCGGCCACAAGACCGGCGATGCGGTCGAGGCCGAGATCGCTCCTGAGAACGCCTACGGGGCGTACGACGCGGCGCTCGATCTGCAGGTGTCGCGCGAGCTGTTTCCCGATGACGTGCAGAAGAAGCTGAAGCCTGGATTCCAGTTCGAGGCCGAGCATCCGACCAAGGAAGGCGAGCACGTGCTGTTCACCGTCCACCAGGTGGAGAAGGACGCGGTGAAGGTCAGCGGCAACCATCAGCTCGCGGGGCAGACGCTGCTATTCAAGGTGCGGATCGTGGATGTGCGGCCCGCGACCCAGGAAGAGCTCTCCCATGGCCACGCGCACGGCCCGGGCGGACACCATCATCACTGACGCCCCCTCGTCCCGACCGTACCCGGGCGTACGTCCATGGCTGCGCGGGTTGCCCTGGAATCGACCCGGGCCTTCCTAGGCTCCCCCAGATGATGCTCGCCGTCATTCCCGCCTACAACGAAGCCACGCGCATCGGCGAGGTCATCGCCGCGCTGATCGCGCAGGGGCTGCCGGTGCTGGTGGTCGACGATGGCAGCCTCGACGGCACCGCCGGCGTGTCCCGGGAATCCGGCGCCCACGTGCTGCGCCAAATCAACGGCGGCAAGGGATCGGCGATCCTCGCCGGCTGTGCGTGGGCGGTGGGGCGCGGCTACCTCAAGGTCCTGCTGCTCGACGGCGACGGCCAGCACGATCCGCGCGAGGCCCAGGGCCTGGTGCGGGCGTCGCGCCGCGCCGGCTTGGTCATCGGCAAGCGCGTGCGCGGTTTGCACCGACAACCGAACCATCGCCGCTTCTTCAACCGCATGAGCAGCCTGCTGGTCACCGCGATCGCCGGTAAACGCATCATCGACAGCCAGAGCGGGTACCGCGTGTGCGATCCGCGCCTGATCCTGTCGCTGCCGATGCGCGGCCGCCGCTACGATCTCGAAAGCGAGATGTGCATCCTCGCCGCCCGCGCCGGGGTGCGCGTGACCGAGGTTCCGATCACCGTGATCTACAACGACAAGCGCTCCGGCGTGCACCCGCTGTACGACACGCTGCGCTTCGTGCGTGCGCTGGTCGTCGCCTTCATCAACTGCCGCTCGCGGCTCCGGCGGATGCCCTCCGCGCCCCCGTCCGCCCAGTCGCGGCCGGAACGCCTGCCGGAATTGGCGCTGTCGATACCGGCCTGAGTCAGCGCGCTCGCGCCCAGCCGCCGCTGATGGAATGGGGCACGACGAGTCACTGGTCCACCGGAGCTGGACGGCTCCCCCTGGCATCAACACCGCGTGCCTCTGCGGCGTATGAAGGGCTCGGCCACCTCCGATCCACGTCCTGGAGCTGATATGCACCCGGTCATCGCCTCGCTGTTGCTGGTCCTCGCCTCGTCGGGACTGTTTGCCGCCAGCGACCCGCCGCCGGCCCTGATCGGTAGTTGGCAGGAGGACGGCACGGAGGGCTCGTATTGCCGTTTCGAGCCCGACGGCACCTGCACCATGGCCGGCGCCGGCACGCTGCAGTTCTTCCGCGGGGCGTTTCCACCCGCGAAGATCATCGTGAAGATGCAGGGTCAGCGCATCGAACTGCCCTATGATCTGTCCGGGGACGTGCTCCACCTCACCGTCAATGACAAGCAGGAGACCTACCGCCGGCTCACGGAGGTTCCCGCCGCGCTGATCATCACACCCCTGGCGTTCGGCTCCGGCACCGCCGATGCGAAGCGGATCGCCGAGCTGAAAAAGGCTTTCGCGAAGCGCGAACGCGAGGACCAGGCGGTGCGCACCGATCCATCGAAACAGGCGAAGATGGGCGAGGTCGACCGCGACAACACGACGTGGCTGAAGACGCTGGTCGGGGAGCTGGGCTGGATCGATGCGACCCGCTTCGGCGCCGAGGCCGCAAATACCGCGTTCCTGATCGTCCAGCACAGCGGAGACCTGCCGCTGATGATCGCCGCGCTACCAGCGATCGAACTGGACGTCAAAAAGAAGAAGATCGATTGCCAGGGATACGCCCTGCTCTTCGACCGCACCCAGCTGTACCTCGGACGCAAACAGCGCTTCGGCACCCAGGTCGGCCAGAACGACAAAGGTGAGATGATCGTGCTCGCATGCGAGCATCCCGCGGAGGTCGAGAAGCGGCGCAAGGAGATCGGCCTGTTTCCCTTGTCGCAGTACCTCGGTTTCTTCGCGTCGCAGAACCACGGCAAGGCCATCGGATTCGAGCCGGAGGAGGAGTAGATCGACGAGTGATAGCGCCTGACTTCCCGGAACCGCCACTAGCCTTCGGTGCATGTCCGCGCCGCCGATCATCCGCCAGCTGCCCGACGCGGTCGCCAATCAGATCGCCGCCGGCGAAGTCATCGAGCGGCCGTCGGCGGTGGTGAAGGAGCTGGCCGAGAACAGCCTCGACGCCGGGGCGCGGCGCGTGGTGGTGCGCTGCGAAGACGGCGGCCGCCGCCTGATCGAAGTCGAGGACGACGGCCACGGCATGCGCGCGGCCGATCTGCGCCTGGCGATGTCGCGCCATGCGACCAGCAAATTGGCGACGGCCGAGGATCTGTTCCGCGTCGCGACCCTTGGTTTCCGCGGCGAGGCGCTGCCGTCGATCGCCGCAGTCAGCGAATTCGCGCTCGCCAGCCGCGCGCGCGATGCGGAGGTCGGCCAGCGCCTGAGCCTGAACGGCGGCGTCGAAGACGGCTTCGAGGCCTGCGCCATGGCTGGGGGCACGCGGGTGAGCGTGCGCAACCTGTTCTGGAACGTGCCGGCGCGGCTGAAATTCCTCAAGAGCGAGGCCTCGGAGACCGGCCACATCACCGACCAGGTGATCCGCCTGGCGCTCAGCCACCCGGCGGCGGCGTTCCGGCTGGAGTGCGACGGACGCGTGGCGATCGACCTGCCCGCGTCGCAGTCGCTCGACATCCGCATCCGCGCGCTCTTCGGCAAGACCTTCGCCGACAGCCTGATCGCGCTGACCGCGCACGCCGAAGGCATGCAGCTGTCGGGCTTCGTCGCCCATCCGCGCGAAGCGAAGCCGACCGCGAAGCGGCAGTACTGCTTCCTCAACGGACGGTTCGTGCGCGACAAGCTGCTGCTCGCGGCCGTACGCGAGGGCTTCAAGGGCTTCCTCGAGCCGCGCCTGCACGGCTCGGTGTTCCTGCACCTCGACGTCGATCCGTCGCAGGTCGACGTCAACGTCCACCCGACGAAATCCGAAGTGCGCTTCCGCAAGGACGGCGAGGTCTTCGTGTTGGTCAGCCGCGGCGTCCACCGCGCGCTCGAAGCGAACAGCGGCAACTTCAGCCTGCTCACCCCGGCCGACGCCGCCGTCCACGCCCAAACCGCCATGCAGGCCCCACGCCAGGGCGCCCCCCCGCTCGCCCCGCAAATGGCTCCGTTGCCGCCGCTGATCCAGGAACGCTACCTGCCGCACGCCCCGATGACGCACGCCGCCGCACCGCATCCCGCGGCCGCCACGGCCGTCGACGTCGGACGTCGGACGTCGGACGTCGGACCGTCCCAGCCTTCCTCCTCCGTCCGCGAAGCGCCCAACGCCTACCACGCCGACCTCCCTCCCGGGGTGCGACGCGTGCTGCAGCTCAACCGCATGTACCTGCTGATCGAGACCGACACCGGCGTGCGCATCGTCGACCAGCATGCGCTGCACGAGAAGGCGCTGTTCCTGTGCCTCGATCCCGCAGTCAGCGATTTCGCCGCCGCCGGCCGCCAGGAGTTGCTGGTGCCGCGCGCGGTCGAGCTCGGCGCGGCCGAGGTCTCGGCGGTCGAGCCGCTGCTGCCGAGCCTCGCTCCGCACGGCATCGAGGCCGAGGTCTTCGGCCCGACCACAGTGCTGGTG
>JACDEN010000363.1 GCA_013816415.1 Planctomycetota bacterium | reverse complement strand
GGTATCGACATCGGCCACGGCAGCGGTTGGCGGACAACCTACGACATGCGCCTCTATGACTATGACTCAGTCATGATCGATGGATCGGGTGTGAGAACGACGTTCATAAATTCCGCAGCTAATGAAGCGACTTCCAGAAATTCGAGCCGATACCCAGGGGCCAAACTGCGGACGAATACCAAGATCGGCGCCGATCTCACCCTGTTCAAGGGGACTGAGGCGAAACTATTCCTGCCTCACGACAACCGACGTTATTTCTTCGATGACAAGGGATTCCTCGTCCGCATCCAGAACATCCAGGGACAGGAGCTGACCATCACGCATAACGACAAGATGGCGATTCTGGTGAAAGACGCATTCAATCGCGAGGTCGATCTCGCCTCCATTCCTGGGTCATCTCGCATCCAGACGATCGATCAGCCGGTCTCCGGAAGTTGGTCGTTCGAATACGATGACAAGGAACGGATCGTCCGGATCACGCAGAACGACGGCAGCGACGAGCACTTCTCGGGTGGCTCGTCGCTCGTCTGGACCATCGACTACAACAACCTCTCCCAAATTGCGAAAGTGACGGCGCCGTCGGTCGCTGCCGTGTCATCCGACGGAACGAGCCAGAGCCAGGCCTTCTACCATGCATTCGACTATGCCAACAAGCAATTCGCCGAAAGGACCACCATCAAAGTGCCCGGGCAGACATCGGAGACGGCGGCAAGCTATGTCTTCGAGCCAGGACTCGATTGCTGGAAGACCTTTACCGATGCGATCGGCATCACGCGCACGCGCACGTTCATCGCCGGGGCTCGGCTGGTCGCAACCAGCAGCGGGGGCAGCGACAGCGCAATGCAATATACCTATGATGCCAAGGGTAACGTGACCCAATCGATCGCGGTCAATGGTGGCAATCCGATGAACGATCCATCAACCAAGATCAATTCGACCTATGGCGATCTGGGCATGCTCGGAGCGAATCTGAGGCTGACATCGATGGTCGTCGGAGTCACCGGGGTCGAGGGCCCGCTCGTCTCCAAGGATCTCGTCACGACGTGGGAGTATTTCACCGATGGCGGCCGTGCCGGCATGCCAAAGAAGATGACCGACCCTTGCAGCGCGATCATCGCCTGGACCTACACCTCCCAGGGTTTCCTGGCCACCGAGAGCGATCCACTCGGTCACACCACCGTCTATTCCGGTCACAACCAATATGGTCACCCGTCGACGATCACGTCGCCGCTCGGCCGTAAGACCACACAAACGTGGAACAGAGAGCAGCTGCTCGAGAGCCAAGCCGATGTGACCATGGGCTTCACCACCGCATATGCCTACAACACCCATCGACGGGTGAGGGCCACGACCGGTCCCGGGAGCGTTTCGACCACCGCGGACTACGACCCCATGGGCCACGTGACCAGTTCCCTCGATGCTGGAGGATTCACGACCGCGTATACCTACGACGCCCAGGGCCGTATGGTGACGGCGGCGCCGATCGGCCAGCCGGTGATGACGACGTTCTATGCGCGCAGCGGTGGGGGTTGGTTGATCTCCAGCCGCGTCGGCACGGAGGATCAGGGACGGCAGGAGGTCGATGCCGCCGGTCGCGTCACGAAGACGATCCTCAAGCGCGAATTGAACATCGGATCGGGAAGCAGGATCGACTGCATCTCATCGAACGAGTATGAGGCCGGGACCGGGCGCCTATCGGCATCGGTCGATGCCCGCGGAAAGAAGACCACCTTCACGTACAACGGTGCTGGTCGGATGGTGATGGCCGTGCCGCCGGGACAATCCTTCGGCACCAAGGTCGCATACAATGCCATCGGTTGGGTGCTCACCTCGGCGACCGCCGATAACGAGATCACCCGCTTCACCTACGACGCATGCGGACGATCGCGCGTGCAGACCAATCCGCTCGGCGGGTTCGTCGCAAGCATCTATGATGCCGCTGGCCGGTTGTCCGTCACCACGCCCAGCATCGGTCGTGGTACCGGGTGCGAATACGACGCGGACGGGATACAGACGGCGACCATCGATCGCCATGGTCGGCGGGTCGAGACGTCGATCGCCAAAGGCAAGATCACCATTCAGGATACGGCTCGAGCAGAGAACAAGAGAGTGCAGGACCTCGATGACCGTGGGTATGTGGCGAAGGTCACCACCGGCAACGGGGCGACCACCGTCGTCCACGCGAACGACGGGTTCACGACCAAGGTGGTGCCGCCCGGTCGATCCGCTCAGCGCACGGAACGCGACGCGGCCGGACGCACCAGCGCGAACTTCGCGGAAGGGGTCTCGGGGACACGCGAGCTGGCATCGTATGTCACCTACCGCTCCGATTCAGGTCGCCCCGACAAGACCATCTCGGCGAACGGCTCCGTCAGACAGGCGATCTCTGATCCGCAGACCGGCGATTATCAGGGATCGGCCGACAACGTCGCTGCGACGGATGACGATCCGGCGGCCACCGCCCCGGTCGGTACCATCGTTATGGTCGATCCGGCGGGGAACGTCCTGGTGGGAAAGGATGGCGAACATCGTGCCACGACCACCGTCTATGATGATCAGGGTCGGGCGCAGACGCGTTCGCTGCCAAGCGGTCTGACCATGCAGTGGGAGTACACGCCAGGTGGCAAGGTCAGGACGACCACGCGTTCCGGACCCGGTGTGAACGAAAGCACGACCTACAACTACGATCAGCTGGGCCAGCGGAAGGATACCACGCATTCAACGCTGGGAATCATCTCGACCACCACGCGCAACCAGCACGGCGAGGTGATCAGATCCACCGGAGTCGACAGCTTCGTCGAATACACCTACGCGCCGCTGACGCGCGACCTGATCAAGGAGCGCCGCAACGGCGATCAGGTGACGGTGTACGAGTACGACGACCGCGGCATGCTCCTGAGCAAGCGTTCGGGCAAGGTCGGTCGCGGCGATCCGCAGTATGCCGTCAGTCCCGTCGAGGCGGCACTGCTTGTGGTCGCTTCGTATGACTACGATGGCCAGGATCGTCGCTCGCGCGTCACCTATCCTGGCGGCGCGATCGAATCGACTTCCTATGCCGCGAATGGGGATGTCGCGACCGTCACCGACCGCGGCGGCGCCCTCCACGCATTCACGTTCGACTCCCATGGCCGCCGCTCAGGCGAGGTCGTCACCGCCTCCGGCAAACCGACCCAGACGACGACATTCACGTACGAATATCCGGAAGCCGGCACGGTGGCGATCGGTGGGCGGAGCATCCCCATCGCCAAGGGTCTGCGCACGACCACCACCCAGGACGGCATCAGCACCGTGACCGAAAGCGATCGCCGCGGTCGGGTGACGTTGGTCCAGCACAGCAGCGATCCCGCTATCACGTACTCTTACAACAATGCCGACGAGCCGATCCAGCGCGGCGGTCTAGCTCTCACCTACCAGGCGAACGGTCTGCTCGGAGCGATCGCCGGCGAAGGCATGAGCGCGACGTTCATCTATGACGGCTCCGGTCGTCTCGCCACGGAAACTGTCGGCGGCCTCGTGCGCACGTACGTCTACGACGGAGCGAGCCGGGTGGCGTCGATGACGCAGACGACCGCGGCCAACGGTTCCGAGAGCCACGCCGTGGTACGCGACGCCACCGGGCGCATGCTGACGCTGACCGATCCGGAGGGGGTCAGTCGGTTCGTCTACGATCAGCGTGGACATCTCGCGGCCGAACGCCGGATCGGCGAATCGTCGCAGGTGCAGGCGTTCAGCTTCGATGGCAATGACAACCGTGTGGGCCAGGTCATCGCCGTAGCGATGGGATCTCCCACAGGCACATTCGATCGCGACTGGACCACGTCCATGGCGCAGATCGGTGCCGCGAGCGGCGGTTCCTGGACGGTCGGTTCGGCGGTGACGGTCACGGCGACGGGCTCCGCCTACGGTACGCTCGGCTTGGGATCTTCGGTCGGTCCTTGGATCAGCCTGCGTCCGCAGCCGGATCAGGCGCTGCTCGGATCGCACACGCGCTCGGCGGGAATCGGATTCGGCGATGCGCTGGGCGGCCGCTACGACGTGATGGAGCAGATGAGCCAGGGATCGGGTGGGATGCAGGTCCGGCTCGCTATTCTCCATGGCTCGATGGTCGTGGTCGTCAGCGACCCGATCGCGTATGACTCCGGCGCGGTTCTTGTCAC
>JACDEN010000362.1 GCA_013816415.1 Planctomycetota bacterium | reverse complement strand
GGCACACCCCGCGCCGACCTGCGGCGCCGCATCGCCGCGAGACCGGTCAAGCCCAGGACGATGGCCGCGCCGCCCGAGCCGCAGTGGTGCGGCTTCGGAGGCGACGCACCCGGAGGCGGAGGCGGTTCGCCGCGGAAGTTGCCGCTCGCGGTTTCGCTGATGCTGAGGATGGCGACTCCGCCGGTCAGTGTGTTCACCCGCGTCATGACCAGGTTCTGCGCGGGGCTGGTGCTGTTGCGGATCCAATACCCGGTGCCGGTCTCGAGCTGCGTGACGACGTCGTAGGCAGAGCCGTTCCAGCGATACGCGCCGGCGCCGATCGCGGCCGAGCGGATCGCGCCCGACAAGGGGATGCCCGTGACATCGAAGATGGTGAACTCGGTCATCGGGTGCGACGTGACGCTGGTGGTGCCATCGATGAGCGCCGGGATGCCGATGAAGTTCCAGCCCGGGAAGAGGGTGATGTCATGCGGCGCCGCATCGGGCGTGCCACTGGCGTCGAAGCTGACGGGGACGCGCGCGGCGATGAAGACGCCGGAGTCCTCGCGCAGGCCATTGGTCGGCAGGTTCGCTGGCAACTCGACGTACGCTTGTGTCGATCCGTCCCAGGCGAAGGCTCGGACTTCATGGCGGGTGTGATCACTGAGCATGCGCAGGAGCCGATCCTTGCCGGCGGCGGTGACCGGGTTGATCGGGAAATAGATGGTGTCGCGACCACTGAAGGGGATGCCGATGGCGGGGAAGGCTTGTGGCTGGGCGACAGCGACGACGAGGGCTTTGGAGACGCTGGGGGCGGAGGTCGCGCCGTCGTATTTGCCGAAGATGTTGTGCAGACCGGTGGTCGGAGTGGAGAGGACGAACTTGGTCGTCCCTTGGGCATCGAGGATGGCATTACCGAGGAGCGTGGCTCCGTCGTAGATATCGATCGAGCCTTGAGGAATACCGGTCAGGGGAGCGATGGGTGTCACCTTGAAGGTGAGCGTCACGGAATAGCCGGGTGGGACCGCCGTGGTGTCGGCGATGATCGTCGTTTCGGTCTGTGGTAGCGGAAGACGGCGGACGTAGCTGGCGAAGCCGGCGTTGTTTTCGACGAACCAGATGTTTTTGTCGGGGCCGGCGGTGAGGCCCTGACTGGCGTGACCATTTGTCGGATAGAGAGTATAACTGCCTCCGCTCGCCTCGATTAATCTTCCATCGGAAGTACTGATATTATCTGTAAGGTAAACTCGTCCATCTGGACTGGAGCAAATCATTTCCAGGCGCGCATTTGTATCAGGGCCTAAATACTCTGTAAGTGTTAACGACCTTGTGTCTAACTTCCCATATCGATTTACGAGTGGCTCTGTGAAATAAATATTGCCATCAATATTAGAAGTGATCCCAATCACTCCGCTCGACCTAGTTAAAACGGAAAGGTTACTAATAGAACCTTGACGGCTGCAGATTCCAATAGCGTTAGCTTTTTCCGCCGTGAAATAAAAATAGTCGTTTGAGGCCAGTACAATATTTACGGGACCGTCGTTGGTCGAATTTGCCGGAAATGGGGCTTTAAAATTCCCGGCACTATCGATGCGACCAATTTCACTTCGCGCGTAATCACAGTAATAAAACAGTCCATCTAACCCATCGACAATGCCTCTCGGCGATGCTGGGGTTTGACCAGATGAAATAGACCATTCGGTAACAACACCTGAGAAAGTAATCCTTCCAATTTTTCCAGCAGGCTCGGTGAACCAGATGCTTCCGTCTCGCGCGACGCAAATCCCATAGGTGGGATTAGACACCAACTTTTCAGAGAGGGTTCCGTCAGTCGCAACACTCCCAATCTTCGAAACCCCCGCCTCCGTAAACCACAACTTCCCATCCTTCCCCGCGACGATCTGGGTCAGGCTGTTGTATGGTGACGACGGCAGCGCGAACTCGTCCGGCGACGCGACCACGGCGGGCAGGACCGTCATCGATCCCATGAACATCAGCAGAGCGACAACCGCCAGCGTCGAGCGACCGACCATCCGCCCGACGAGTCCAGTCGCCGGGCGGCAACCGCCCCGCATCACTGCGTGGCGCAGACGTTGGTACCGTCGATTCGAGGGCATCCCCGCAATCTAGCAGCACCACCTCCCGATGATAGCGAGCGCGCGGTGGGGTGCGGAAGGTGATCAGCGCCTCCCGGCATCGCTTCCATGTCCAAACCACATCGCTCTCGGGGATCACCGCCATTCTGGGCATGGTGCCTTGACTGAAAGGTCCTGCTCATATGGTTCGCCGCGCCTCCGGAAACCCCTGCGCATGATCGCCCTGACTGTTGGCATGACAGCTGAAAACACCGATAAATCCAGCGATCGGCACCCCGATCCCAAGCTCGAATCGGAGCAGCTGCAAAGCGCGTCGAGAGGCCTCGTCGTCGCCACCTCCACCATCGTCGGATCCGTGCTCACCGGGCTCGGAATCGGCTACCTGATCGATCGTGCGGCGGGCACCTCGCCGCGATGGACCGTCGCCATGCTGGTGTTGTTCGTCGCCGGCGGCCTGTACGCGATGATCCGGGGGAGCATCAAGTGAGATTCCTGGCGTTGAGCCTGTCGCCGGTCGCCGTCGCGCTCCTGCTGGGAAGCACCCCGGGAATGCCGAATGGCCTAGCGATCCTCATCGGCGCCCTGTTCGCGATCCCGCTGGTCCTCGCTGGAGCCTTGCTGGTGTCGCTTCCGTCCTGGACGTCGCTCGGCGCCGCGGCCGTCGGCGCGGCCGGCGCCTTCCTGGTGCGCATCGGCGGAGCCGGTGCCGTATTCTTCGCGGTCCAGGAACGCAGCGACGCCACCGCGATCCTCGCGTGCCTCACCGCCTGCCTGTTCGCCAGCCTCGCCATCGAGATGGCCTGGTGGCTGCGCGCGTCGCGTTCGCTGTTCACCGCCAACACCGCCTCGCGGAACTGACCGATGTCCGATTCCACCCCGGATGCGCCGCCGATTCCCGACCATCCCCCGGTCGATGTCCGCACCGCGACCGAGACCCAGGCCGATGCCGAGCACGCGGCCTCCGCCCAGGGCCTGGAAACGCACGGCGCCCACACCAAGCACCGCTTCGATTTCGATGCGGTGAACGCCAGCCACACCATGCCCTACCCGGCGATCGAGTGGTGGCACGGCACCCCGATCGCCATCTTCAACCTCGTCGAATACGCCGATGTCAACTATGGCCGGTTGAGCACGGATCCGCACTTCGCGACGGCCACCATTGACCCCGCAAATGACCAGTGGGCAGATAGTTACATCTCGAAGCATACTTCTTACCTCGATGAGCGCACGCATCAGCCGCAGACCTTCAAGACCACCCACGACAACCTCGCCAAGGCGATGACCGTGGCCAAGGACGAGTCCCTCCTGGGCGTGTTCCCGCGCGAGCTTTCCTTCATCAACCACCAGACCTTCTGGAGCACCATCGCCTTGGTGCTGATGGCTCTGGTGCTGCTGGTCTTCAACCGCCGCAAGCCGGACCAGTACAAGCCGGCCAACCGCTTCCAGCACATGATGGAAGCGATCGTGCTCTTCGTGCGCAACGACATCGTCCGTCCGAACATCCACCACCACCCCGACTGGTGGACCCCCTACTTCGCGAGCTTCTTCCTGGTCATCCTGACCTGCAACCTGTTCGGACTGGTACCGATCTTCGCGACCGCGACTGGCAACATCGCGGTGACCGTCGCCTTCGCGCTGACCACGGCGTTCCTGATGCTGTTCATGGGACTGAAGGAGAACGGTCCGATCATGTTCTGGTACCGCCTGGTGCCGGTGAAGTGGTCGTGGAATCCGATCGCCATCCTGCTGTGGCTGTTCCTGTTCGTGCTCGAACTGTCGCAGCTGGTCATCCGGCCTGCGGTGCTGGCAGTGCGACTGTTCGTGAACATGTTCGCCGGCCACAGCGTGCTGCTCGTGTTCGCGAGCCTCGGCTTCATCATCTTCGCGGGCGACCACAACGCGCACGCCATGAGCACCGGGCTCGGCGTCGTCGGCTGGGTGCTGACCCTCGGCCTCTACGCCCTCGAGCTGCTGGTCGCCTTCCTCCAGGCCTACATCTTCACCTTGCTCAGCGCCGTGTTCATCGGCCTGTGCGCCCACCCCGAGCATTGATCTTCCCGTCTCCCCAAAGGATCGCCCCATGTCAGAC
>JACDEN010000361.1 GCA_013816415.1 Planctomycetota bacterium | reverse complement strand
CCACCAACCGGCTGTTTGTGGTTACCGATTGACTGCCGACCACAAACTGCCGACATCACCCGTCCTTCTGCTGTCCCCCACCAACCACCAACCACCAACCACCAACCACCAACCAAACAACCCATGACCACCGTCCGCCTGCTGTCATCCCAGGATGTCGCCTGGTCGTTCATCGATTGCCAGCACCGCGTCGGCGAGGAGCTGGCCGTGGCCACCTCGGTCGCGGGCGGCAGTCCCGGCGGCTGGTGGCAGGCGACCGTGCCGGGCATGGCGACCCAGGATCTGATCCGCCACGGGCGCATCCCCGATCCGTTCTACGGCGACAATCGCAAGCAGGCGATGTGGATCGAGGAGCGCGACGTCGTCTACCGCACGACCATCACCCTCACCGCCGATGAGGCCGCGAAGCCGTGCCGCCTGGTCTGCGTGTCGCTCGACACCTTCGCGGTGATCGTCCTCAATGGCGCGGTGGTGGCCCGCCACGAGAACCAGTTCCGACGCCTGTTCGTCGATCTGACCGGGAAGCTCCGCGCGGGCCTCAACCACATCGCCATCGCCTTCGAAGCGTCGTACCCGGGAACCGTCCGCCGCGCCGGGCCGCGGCTGCCGTTCTGGAACGAGCCCTGGGAGCGGCTCTATGTGCGCAAGAGCCAGATGAGCTTCGGATGGGATTGGGCGGCGCGGACGCCGACCGTCGGCATCGTCGATCCCATTTATCTCGAATTCGCCGACGGCCCGTGGGTCGGCGACCTGCACCTCCAGGGACGGCCGTCCGGCGCGAACGCCGGCACCATCCACGCGAGCATCGACCTGACGGCGACCGGCAGCGCAACCGGCGCGCTCACCGCCGAGCTGGTCCTCGATGGCGCCGTGGTCGCGACCCAGGCGGTCGCGGCCTCCGCCGGAACCGTCGCCTTCGAGCACCGCCTCGCCGAGGCGCGCTGGTGGTGGCCGGCTGAGCTCGGAGAGCCTCACCTCTACCACGTCGAGATCCGGCTGTCGCGCGGCGGATCCGTCATCCACCGCTCCCAGGGACGCTGCGGCATCCGCGACGTCCGCCTGGTGCTCGAGGATCCCGCCAGTCCCAACGGCAAGGTGTTCTACCTGGCCGTGAACGGCAAACGCCTGTGGGCCAAGGGCGACAACTGGCTGCCCATCGACTTCCTGCACACCCGCGTCACCCGCGAGCAGTACCTCAGCTACCTGTCCCTGCTGATGGCCGGCGGCGTCAACTGCATCCGCATCTGGGGCGGCGGCATCGTCGAGCACGCGGACTTCTACCAGCTGTGCGACGAACTCGGCCTGCTGATCTGGCACGATTTCGGGTTCGCCTGCGGCGTCTATCCGAACGACCAGGCCTTCCTCGACGAGGTCGAGAAGGAGATCGACGACATCGTCCTGCGGCTGCGCAGTCATCCCTCGATCGCGCTGTGGTGCGGCAACAACGAGAACGAACCCTTGGTGCTGGCGTACGGCGGCACCGAGGCGCAGCGCTTCCATCCGCTCTATTACCAGGTGATGCCCAAGGTGCTGGCGCGGCTCGACCCCGAACGGCCCTACCATCCGGGCAGCCCATCCAGCCCGTCCGGCAAAGGGGTGCATCCCGACAGCCCGAACGAAGGCGACCGGCACAACTGGGACGTGTGGTTCGGTTGGAAGAACACCGACGTCATCACCGACGATGCGCGCTTCAATTCCGAGTTCGGCGCGCAATCGTTTCCGCAGCGCGAGTCCCTCGAGTCGTTCATCAATCCGGATGAATTGTGGACGCAAGGGGCGGTGAGCCATCCCAACGGACCGTCGCCGGGATTCCTGTTCGCGCGTCATGGTGCGCAGTTCGACAAGCTGATCGCCCGCGCTGCTTTCTTCGGCAAGATCAACAGCCTCGACGCGGTGATCGCGACCACCCAGGCCTTCCATGCCGACACCATCGGTCGCTACGTGCGCCACTACCGGCGGCTGCTGCCGGTGACGGGCGGCGTGGTGTTGTGGAACTATACAGCGACCTGGCCATCGATCTGCTGGGCGGCGGTCGATTGGTATCGGCGGCCGAAGCAGGCGTTCTACGAGTGCAAACGGGGTTTTCGTCCCGCCGTGGTCGGCATCGAGCCGGATGACGCGGAACAGCAGGCGTACACCGCCTACGCGTCGGTCGATCGGCCAGGCATGCGCGTCAACGGCGAGGTCGTGCTCGAGCTGCGCGAGATCGCCACCGGTGCGGTGGTCGCGCGCGCCGTGGCGCGGGTCTCCATCACCGGTCCATCGGCGAGCGCGGCCGCGCGCCTGTCGGTGCCGGCGGGATGCGATCGACGACGGCATGCCGTCGTCGCGACCTGGACGCACGATGGCCAGAGCGAGAGCGACATCCGCTACCTGGTCCCGATCGTCGATGTGGTGGGAACGGGCGGCGAGCTTACCATCACCCGCCACGCCGACCGGATCGAGGTCGTCTGCACGGGATGGCGCATGCGCGTCGGCGTCGAGGGGTACGAGACGCCCTCGATCTGGGATGACGACTACTTCGACATGACCCATGGCCAGACGCGGGTGCTACGCATCGAGCATGGCCGCATGCCCGAGCACCTGTGGGCGGTCGCCGACATGGGCACCAGGAAGCCGCTACCGCTCGGGACGACCAAGCTGTAGCCGCAGGAGGCGGGGGCGGCAAGCGGCTCTGGGCTGCCGCCTGTCGTCATCCGTCATCAGGCGCCATCAAACAAAACACCCTCCCGGTTCCGGGAGGGTGCGCTGAAAACCGCGGCAAAAGCCGTGGTCGAGACTACTTACGGAAGTAATCCTTGGCGTCCTTGCTGAAGCGGAAGACGACCTTCTGGCTCTTCGGCTTGGCCTTGACGTTGATCTCTTTGCCGAAGCTCATGATCGTGCGCGCCGGCTTGGCCGGGATCTCGCGGACGAGCATCTTGCCGATTCCGGGCAGGGTGGCGCCGACCGGAGCGAAGTTGAAGAGGAGGGTGGTGAGCTCATCCAGGAAGGCGGCCGCCTGCTTCTTGCTGACATCGCCCACGCCCTTCTGCGAGACCGCAGCGGCGAGGTGGGAGATCAGCTTCGACTTGGTGTACGACTTGTCGCCCTTCTTCGGCTTGCCGAGGACGGCGATCGATTTGGCGGATGACTTCTTGGCTGGTTTGGCTTTTGCCATGTGTTGGTTCTCCCACGATAGTGGAAAAGGGTGATTGGCCTGTTCTAACGACAAAATCAGTATGTCTAGAGCAATCTCTGGCGCTCATCGCGAAAAGGCCGGAAAATCCCGTTGCATTCGTGCATCATCGGCGCAACGCGTTTCTCCTCGCGTCTGTCTTCGGATGAAAGGATGGGATTTCACCGTGTTATCGTCTGCACGTCGGATCGTGCGCGGGCATCGACAGGGCCGAGATCTCCGCGCGGCGCTCGGGGGCGGAACGTGCGAGTGCGGACAGGCGCGCGCTCGTTGACGGCGCGGCAGCACGCGCGCTGCTTCGGACCAGTCGCCACTGGACAGGATCGATTTTCCGATGGATCCTTCCTGACGGACTCTCGAGAGGACAGCACATGGCATGGATCGACAACCTCTTCAAGATGATGACCGACAAGAAGGCGTCGGATCTGCACATGACCAGCGAGCATGTGCCGATGGTGCGCGCCTCCGGCGACATGGTCGCACTCGACGGTGTGCCCAAGCTCAGCCGCGAGCAGATGGCGCAGATCCTCTTCGAGATCACGCCCGAACGTAACAAGAAGCAGTTCGACGAGACCTGGGATACCGACTTCGCCTACGCATTGGAAGGATGCGGCCGCTTCCGTTGCAACTACTTCATGGATCGCTTCGGGCCCGGCGCGGTGTTCCGGCGGATTCCCGATAAGATCCTGACCGCGGAGCAGTTGGGGCTTCCCCCCGGGGTGATGAAGCTCACGGAGTACAAGAAGGGCCTGGTGCTGGTGACCGGACCGACGGGCTCGGGCAAATCGACGACCCTGGCGGCGATGATCGACCACCTGAATTCCACACGCAAAGAGCACATCATCACCATCGAGGACCCGGTCGAGTTCGTGCACCCGGCCAAGAAGTGCCTGATCAACCAGCGCGAGGTGCATCAGCACACCAAGAGCTTCGCCGCGGCCCTGCGCGCGGCCCTGCGCGAGGATCCGGACATCGTCCTGGTGGGCGA
>JACDEN010000360.1 GCA_013816415.1 Planctomycetota bacterium | reverse complement strand
CTTGCCGAGGATCATCGCGTGCTGTTCCCGCCCGTCGAGCTGGTCGCGCAAGGTCAGGTAGACGAAGATCGCGAGCAGCAGCACCGCCGCTCCGGAGATCAGGCGCAGGATGGCTGATATCATCGGAAGTACCTCAGTGCGGAGTGAATTCGATCGTGGCCTCGCGCAGGGCCGCGTGCAATTCCTGGATGTGCGCGTGGTCGCGGGTCTCGGCGACGATGGTGATGCCGACCCGGGCAACGTCGGCGGGGCCGAAATTGCGGTCGTGGTGGACCTCCTTGACGCTGGCGCCCGCCGCTGCCACCACCGTGAGCACACGCGCGAGATTGCCCGGCCGGTCGCTCACCAGCACCTCGAATCGGCACAGGCGGCCATCCGCCGCCAATCCGCGGTCGATCACCCGCGCGATCATGGTCACGTCGATGTTGCCGCCGCACAGCAGCAGCACAACCTTCTTGCCGGCGAGGCCCAATGGCTGGGTCATCAGCGCCGCCAACGGCACCGCGCCGGCGCCCTCGACCACGATCTTCTCGAGTTCGAGCAGCCGCAGGATCGCCTGCGCGATCTGCGCCTCATCGACCAGCACGAACTCGTCGACCAGCTGCTTCGCGATCGGGTAGCAGAGGTCACCGGCCTTCGCCACCGCCAAGCCGTCGGCCAAGGTCGGCGCCGCGGTGATCGGCTCGGGATGGCCGACCGCCAACGACGCATGCATGGTCGGCGCGCTGCGGGCTTCGACTCCGATGATGCGCACCGATGGCTTGAGCGCCTTCATCGCGGTGGCGATGCCGCTGATCAGGCCGCCGCCGCCGACCGGCACCAGCACCGCGTCGAGGTCGGGTACATCCTCGAGGATCTCGAGTCCGAGGCTGCCCTGTCCGTTGATGATGTGCTCGTCGTCGTACGGCGGCACGAACACCAGCGAGCGCTTCTCGGCCAGCTCCAAGGCCATCGTCCGCGCCAGCGCGAAGGTCTCGCCCTCCTGGATGACGTTCGCTCCGAACGACCGGCAGGTCGCGACCTTGATCAGCGGCGCCCATTTCGGCATCACCACCGTCACCGGGATTCCGAGCTCCTGGCCGTGGTAGGCGAGGCCAAGCGCGTGGTTGCCGGCCGAGACCGCGATCACGCCGCGCGCACGCTCCTCGGCGGTCAGCAGCATGAGGCGATTGCGCGCGCCGCGCTCCTTGAAGCTGCCGGTCATCTGCAGGTGGTCGAGCTTGCAGTAGACCTGCGCGCCGCAGAGGCGGCTCAGGCGCAGCGAATACGGGCACGGACTGTGGTAGATGAAAGGCTTGATGCGCTCGCGCGCGGCGCGGATGTCGGCCAGGGTCACGCTCATGCGAGCACCGTGGAGTCCTACCGGGTGTTTTCCAGCGCCGAGGCGTCGGATTGACTTCAGCGGGTGGTCGGCACGGTCGATCCATGGCGCCGTTCCGCATCCTGGCGCGCGGGGACTGGTCCTCCGCGGCGATCCGCGTGCGGTGGACGGCCAGCACGCTGCGGATGCCTCCGGAGGTCGACCTCCTGGTCGAGCGCACCTGGGCGGAAGCGCTCAGGCGCCCCGACATCACCCTGTTCGACGGCCCCCTGTGCCGGCTGGAGGATTGGCAATGCGATCAGGACGGTCTCGTGCTGACCCTCAGCCGGACGTCGTACAAGATCTTCTTCGGCACCAACGGCAGGAATCCGCAGATCGCGGACACGCATGGACCCGGCGCGATGGCCAATGCCGTCGGCTCGAGCGCGGCCGTGCTGACCGCGGACGGCTGGCTCGTCTTCGGGCGACGATCATCGACCATGGCGCTCTATCCCGGCTGCGCCCATCCCTTCGGCGGCTGCCTGGAACCAGGCGACGATCTCGACGTGCTGCGCGATCTGCGACGTGAACTGGCGGAGGAGGCGCGATTGGCGGACGCGGACATCACCGACCTGCGCTGCCTGGCCCTGGCCGAGGACCTCACGCTTCGCCAACCCGAGGTGATGTGCGTCGCCACCACCGGATTGATCCGCAGCGCGCTCGATGGGCGCATCGAACCAGCCGAGCACAGCGGCACCTGGGCGGTGCGGTCCGATCGCGACGCGATTGCCACGGTGCTGGCTGGCGACGATCCGATGACTCCACTGACGCGGCTCATGCTGCTGCTGCATGGCGCCCGCGCATTCGGCGAGGAGTGGTTCGCGTCGGCGCACGCCTCGATCACGGCCCGGCTGGCCTGATCGCGGCCAACGCCTATCCTGCGGCCATGGCGCACGTCGATGATCTCCCGTTCGTCATCGACATCGCGCGACGTGCCGGCGCGGTGGCGCTGGCGCGGTTCGGAAACGTCGAACGTCAGACCAAGGCGAGCCCGGGCGCCGCGATCAAAGGCTGGCAGCCGATCGAGGCCGTCACCGAAGCAGATCGCGCCTGCCAGCGCCTGATCGTCTCCGCGCTGCGCGAGCGCTTTCCCGACGACGGCGTCATCGGCGAGGAATCCGACGACGGCAGCGGCATCACCAACCGCGCGCCCTCGGCCGGCGCGCGGATCTGGGTCATCGACCCCATTGACGGCACCAACAACTATGTCGCGGGCTTCGGCGCGTTCGCCGTCTGCATCGCGCTCGTCGATCACGGGCGGCCGGTGATCGGTGTCGTCCACGACCCGTGCCGCGGACAGACCTACGCTGGCGCCGACGGAGCGGGGGCGTGGCTGGATGATCGGCCGACCCGGGCGCTCGATACCGCGCTGAGCGATCGTTCGCTGGTGATGCTGACCTGCAACTTCCTCGATCGCGAAGGCGCGCTGCCAGGATTCATCACGCGCTGGTTGACCCGGTCATCGTGGAAGTTCCGCATGCTCGGCACGGCGGCGCTCGAGGCGGTGCAGGTCGGAGCCGGGGTCGCTCACGGGGCGATCACCATCAATGGCAAATTGTGGGATGTGGCCGCTGCCGCCGCCATCGTGCTCGCTGCTGGGGGGCGCGTCACCGATCTCTCTGGCACTGATGTATTTCCTTATTTGACAGATGGTTATCGCGGTGCCAAGGTGCCGTTCGTGGCCGCGGGACCGTGCGCGCTCGGGGTCATCCTGGCTGACATCCAGCAGTTCGGGTGGCCCAGTCCACCCTGACTCTCCCTGTTGTTGCAATTCATTCTCAATAAGAGATGATAGGAGCATGGTTGGCCCTTCGCCCGAACCGGGTGCGATCGCCACGCTCGACCGTTGCCCCGTCGGATCATCCGCCCGTGTGCACGCGATCGTCGGCGAGGGTCCGATCCGACGTCGCCTGCTCGAGATGGGTCTGTGCCCGGGAGTGGCCATCGAGGTCATCCGGCGCGCTCCGCTCGGCGATCCCATCGAAGTCCGCGTCCGCGGCTACCTGCTGAGCATCCGCGGCGAACAGGCGCGCCTGGTATCGATCGAATCCGTGGCCCCGTGCTGACCCTGGCCCCCCACCCATCGGTCGCGAATGCGACCAGGACCGTCGCGCTCGCCGGGAATCCCAACTCCGGCAAGACCACCGTCTTCAACGCCCTCACCGGACTGCGGCAAAAGGTCGCGAATTATCCCGGCGTCACCGTCGACAAGAAGGTCGGACGCTGTCGCTCGCCGCGCGGCGGATTCATCGACATCGTCGATCTGCCCGGCACCTACAGCCTGATCCCGAACTCGCCCGACGAGCATGTCACCGCCGAGGTCCTGCGCGGACTGCGCCCGGATACCCCGCCGCCGGATGTCATCGTCGCGGTCATCGACGCGTCGAACCTGCCGCGCAACCTCTACTTCCTGAGCCAGCTGCTGGAACTGCGCAAGCCGCTGGTGATCGCCCTGAACATGAGCGACATCGCCGAACGTCGCGGCCTGCGCATCGACGCTGATGCCCTGGCGCGCGAACTGACGGTACCGGTGGTGCCCATGGTCGGCCACCGACGCCGTGGCGTCGACGCCCTGCGCGAGGCGATCGCCGCGGCCTGCGAGTCGCCACAGCCGCCGTTCCCGGTCTCCTGGGATCTGCCTGCCGATCTGTCCCGCGAGATCGGCTCGCTGTCGGCGGCGATCGGTCCTGCGACCGCCCAATGCGGCAGCGACGCGCACCGGCTGCTGATCGACGATCCGGCCGCCGACATGGCCGCGCTCGGCGCGCGTCTCGCGCGGCCGCTCGGCGACGCGCGCGAACGCCTGCGC
>JACDEN010000359.1 GCA_013816415.1 Planctomycetota bacterium | reverse complement strand
ATCCCATCCCGCAACATTTTGGCTGCTTGCAGCAGCCAAAATGAACCGCGACAAAGGTCGCGGGGGTTTGGGGGCGAAGCCCCCGACTTCACGAGCGATCTCGAGGCGGCATAGCCGCCGCACCGACCGCCGAGCGGTGTTTGCGGGATACAATGGGCGCAGCCCATCCCGCAACATTTTGGCTGCTTGCAGCAGCCAAAATGAACCGCGACAAAGGTCGCGGGGGTTTGGGGGCGAAGCCCCCGACTAAACCTGGTGCACCTTGATGGTGTTGGCGCCCGACGACGAGATGCCGCAGATGACCACCACGGTGTCGCCGTCGTTGAACACGCCGTGGCGCATGCACTCGTCCACCCCGGATTCGAGCTGGTCGTTGAGGTCCTCCTTGTACTGGATCAGGAGCGGGACGATGCCCCAGAACATGCTCATGCGGCGCCACGTGGGCTCCTCGTAGCACAGCGCCACCATCGGCACGTCGCCACGGCGCTTGGACAGGAGCAGCGCCTTGTCGGTGTTGTGCGAGAAGATCATGATCCCGTTCGCGGAGAGCTCGCGCGACAGGAAGTCGGCGGCGCCGCTGATCGCCATCGCGTAGTGGTCGAAGGTCTTGCCGTCGCTTTCGAGGACCAGCGTGGGCATGTATGGGCTCTTCTCGGCCTCGATCGCGATGCGCAGCATCTCGGCGACGGCTTCAACCGGGTATTTCCCGTACGCGGTCTCGCCCGAGAGCATGATGGCGTCCGACCCGTCGAAGATCGCATTGGCGACGTCGGAGGATTCGGCCCGCGTCGGGATGGGATTGTCGATCATGCTCTCGAGCATCTGCGTCGCGGTGATGACCAGCTTGCCGACGCGGTTCGCGCTGGCGATCAGCTCCTTCTGCACCACCGGCAGCCGCTGCGTCGATATCTCGATGCCGAGGTCGCCGCGCGCCACCATGATGCCGTCGGCCTCGGCGAGGATCTCGTCGACGTTCTCGACCGCCTCGGGTTTCTCGATCTTGGCGATGATCGGGATCGAGCGTCCGGTCTCGGCGATGCGGTTCTTAATGTTGCGGACGTCGCGCGCGGTGCGCACGAAGCTCACCGCGATGTAGTCGACCTCGTTGGCGATCGCCCACGCCAGGTCGTTCTTGTCCTTGTCGCTCAGCGAGGGCGCGCTGACCTTCACGCCGGGCAGATTGATGCCCTTGTTGTTCTTGAGGATGCCGCCGACGACCACCGTGCAGTGGATGTCGTCGCCTTTGATGTCGTCGACCTGCAGCCGCATGCGGCCGTCGTCGACCAGCAGGATGTTGCCGGGGACGACGTCGCCGGCGAGCCCGGCGTAGGTGGTGCCGACGCGCTCGGCGGTGCCCTCTGGGCAGTCGCCGACGGTGATCACCGTCTTCTGGCCGGGAGACCACGGCACCGCCGCGCCGTCCTTGAGCTTGCCGGTACGGATCTTCGGTCCCTGCAGATCCGCGAGTACCGCCACCGGGCGTTCGAGCTCCTTGCTGATGCGGCGCACCATCTGCAACCGCGCGAGGTGGTCGGCATGCTCGCCGTGGCTCATGTTCAGGCGCGCGACGTTCATGCCGGCGTGGAACATCCCGCGCAGCACCTCCTCGTTGGTCGAGGCCGGCCCGATGGTGGCGACGACCTTGGTCATCTTGCGCGCCCGCTTGGTCAGCTGGGCGGTGCCGCCGGGGCCGGACTGGATGCCGGAATTGAGGAAGAAGCTGGTTTTCTGCTCGATGGTCATTGGATTCCGACGTTACGGGCGAAGGGCTGCGAGCCACGGGAAAAATTGCCGCGCCGACGATCGTTCCAGCTGCTTCGCGGCTTGTCCGAGCCTGCCAGCCGGGACGATCCGCGCATGTCCTACGATGCCGTGTCCTACGATGCCGCCGCGGCCGCGCTCAGCGGCGCCACTTCGATCATCATCACCACCCACATCAATCCGGACGGCGATGGCATCGGCTCCGGTCTCGCCCTGCTGCTGGCGCTCGATCGTCCGGGCCGACGCGTCCGCTTCCTCTGCCCGAGCCGCGTCGCATCGCTCTATGCGTTCCTGCCGCGCTTCGCGGAGCTCACCCCGGTCACCGATGACGCGCAGGCCGCCGAGGCCGAGGCCTGCGAGGTGATGATCAGCTGCGACGCCGGTGATCGCGAGCGCCTCGGCTCGGTGGCGAAGGTCCGCCACACCACCCTGATCAACCTCGACCACCACGTCACCAACACGCGCTTCGGGAACATCAACCTGGTCGACGAGACGGCGGAATCGAGCGGCGTCGTCGTCGAGGGCCTGCTGCGCCGGCTCGGTGTCGCGGTCGATCGCACCATCGCCGAATGCCTCTACACCACCATCGTCTTCGACACCGGCCGCTTCATGCACTCGAACACCACCGCCCACACCTTCCGCTGGACCGCCGACCTGCTCGAGACCGGCATCGATGCCTCCGAGATCAACCGCCGCCTGACCTACACCAGATCGCCCAAGGATCTCGCCATCCTCAAGCTCGGCATCGAGTGCCTGGCGATCGACGACGATCCGCGCCTCGCGGGCATCGTCATCCCGGCGGCATCGATCGCCGCGGTCGGCGAGCCCGAGGATTGGGGCGACCTGGTCGAGATCCCGCGCTCGCTCGCGGGCAACCGCGTCGCCTACCTGATGCGCGAATCCAAGGACGGGAAGAGCGTGCGCGTCAGCCTGCGCTCGAATCCTCCGATCGAGATCGGCTCGGTCGCCCAGGCCTTCGGTGGCGGCGGCCACGCCTTCGCCGCCGGCTGCACGGTGGTGAAGCCGCTCGCCGAGGCGGTGGCGGACGTCCGCGCGCGTCTGCGCCGCCAGTTGGGACAATAGGGACACCGAACCGCCACGGCCGCCACGGACGACTCACGGGACAAGGCCAATCGCCGAAGTCTCGCGAAGCCCCTGACTCTCCCCGATCCGTGGCGTCGTGGCGGTTCGATTCAGCGGTCGGTCGGTGTTTTCCGTCACATCCCAGCGAGTAGGCTGCGGCCATGTCGGCGACCGTCCCCCTCGATCACCTGCCGATCCGCATCACGACGCTGTACTACAAGGAGGCCGACCGCAGCTACTATTTCAGCCCGCACTCGCATCGCGTGCACCAATGGTACGTCTGCCTGCACGGCGGCATGACCGTCACCCTCGACGGACAGCAGCGTTTCGACCTGAATCCCGAGCAGTCGCTGCTGGTGCCGCCGGGCACCATGCGCGAGCCGAAATGCCATCGCAAGGCGCCGGGCTACCTGGTGGCGATGTTCGAGTGCATCGCGCTCGACGTCGCGCCGATCCTCAGCCGCACGCTCGATCTGCCGCATGACCTGCGCGAGGACCTGCTGGCGCTGGTCGAGGAATTGCGCGCGCCCAAGGGCGCCGAATCGAGCTACCTCACCGGCGCGCTGCTCACCCGGCTGCTGATCGGCCACAAGCGCGCGGTGCTCGCCGGCACGCAGCAGCTGTCGGGGCTGAATGCGCGCGGCCACCAGGAGGTCGTCGGACAGGCCGAGATCTTCATGCAGCGCAACCTCTTCCGCCCGCTCGCGCGCTCGGAGATCGCCGCCGCGGTGAACCTGTCCGAGCCGCACCTGGCGCGCCTGTTCAAGGCCCTGCGCGGCCGCACCATCCTGCAGCGGCTCACTGAAATGCGCATCGACCAGGCCAAGACCCTGCTGCGCGACAGCAATCTGTCCGTCACGCAGGTCTCTGGTGAGGTCGGCATAAGTTCCTTCAGTCACTTTGCTAAGGTCTTCCGGAAGGCGGTCGGGGCGGCCCCGTCGGATTATCGGCGCACCGGGGGGCGGATCTACGGGTGATCGGATCGAGCACATACTGGATCGCTGGCGACTAGCCAGACGCGGCCCCTTTCCGTAGCATCGCGGCCATGGATCGACACCGCTTCCCCCTGCGCGCCGCCATCGTCGGCTGCGGCGTCATCGGACCCACCCATGCGAAGGCGCTGAGCCTCGACGCGCGGACCGAACTGGTCCTCGCCTGCGATCCCGACGCCGCCGCCGCGGCGCGCCTGGGCGCCAAGCGCACCTCCGCCGATTGGCGCGACGCGCTCGCTCCCGACATCGATCTGGTGTGCATCTGCACGCCCCACCACCTGCACGCCGAGCAGGCCGTCGCTGCGCTGGCCGCCGGCAAGCACGTGCTGTGCGAGAAGCC
>JACDEN010000358.1 GCA_013816415.1 Planctomycetota bacterium | reverse complement strand
CCCTACACGCGGCTGGACGTAGGGCGTGGCTTTAGCCGCGCCGATCAAGAAGGTGGTCCGATGCGACCAGGGGACGAGGATCCGTCGCTGAAGGACACGACGCACATCGCCATCATCGACAAGGACGGCAATGTATTCGATGCGACCCCGTCGGGCGGCTGGATATCGGGTGGGGTGATCGCTGGTAACACCGGGGTGGGATTGTCGACCCGGGGCGAGCAGTTCTGGCTCGACTCGACCAGGGCCGCGCAGATCCGGCCGCGCTCGCGCCCGCGGTACACGCTCACGCCCAGCATCATTCTTCAGAATGGCGAACCGTTCATGGCCCTTGGCACACCGGGCGGAGACAACCAGGAGCAGACCATCATTCAGGCGCTGCTCAACGTTCTCGAGTTTCGCTCGCTCTGGTACCCGAACCTGCACGCCGCCTTTGAACTACCGCGCATCCAGACGTTTCACTTCCTCGGATCGTTCTGGCCGCACCGCATCGAAGCCAACCGGCTCGAACTTGAAACCGGCATTTCTCCGGGTGTGCTCGATGCGCTCAGGGCGCGCGGTCATGATGTGCGCTTCGTCGCTCCCTTTTCAATCAGCGGCTGCGCGACTGGAGTGATCATCGATCCGCGCACAGGTTCTCGAATCGCCGGCGCGGATCCGCGCAGAGACTGCTACGCGAGCGCGTATTAGATGTACGCAGGCACTAGTGTCGTGATTCAGAGATCCGCGTACAAAATCGGGCGACGCTATCCAGGATTTCGTCGGCGGTCTTTGACCACACGAAGGGCTTGGGGGCGTCGTTCCCGAGGGCAATATACGAGGTGATGGCGTCGCGCAGGGCCTTGGTGCTCCGGTGGGTCCCGCGTTTGATCTGCTTGCGCGTGAGTTCGACAAACCAGCGTTCGACAAGATTGAGCCAGGACGCGCTGGTGGGGGTGAAATGGAGATGGAAGCGCGGATGCCGCAGCAGCCAGCGGTGGATGGCCGGTGTTTTATGTGTGGCGTAATTGTCGAGGATCAGATGGACATCCCGATGCGCGGGCACCGCCGCCTCGATCCGGTTCAGAAACTGCCGAAATTCTTGGGCACGATGCCGCGCGTGGCAGGCGCCGATCACCGTGCCCGCTTTCACATCCAGCGCGGCAAACAGCGTCGTCGTCCCGTGTCGGACGTAGTCATGGGTCCGTCGCGCGGGCAAGCCTGGACGCATGGGCAGGAGGGGCGCCGTGCGATCGAGCGCTTGAATTTGGCTCTTCTCGTCCACGCACAGTACCAGCGCACGATCGGGCGGATGCAGATACAACCCGACAATGTCGCGCACTTTGTCGATGAACAGCGGATCTTTCGAGAGCTTAAACGTCTCGGTCCGATGCGGCTGCAGCGCGAACGCTTTCCAGATGCGTGCCACGGTCGACTGACTCAGGCCTTCGCGCTTGGCCAAATCGCGGGTGCTCCAGTGGGTCGCGTCGCGCGGCGTCGCCTCCAGCGTCGTGGCGATCGCCCGTTCAATTTGCGCATCGGTGATCTTCCGCGGGGCCCCGGGGCGAGGCTCATCGAGCAGGCCCGCGATCCGCGCCGCGACGAATCGCCTGCGCCATTTTCCGACGGTCTGAATGGTCACCCCAAGGTCGGCGGCGATCGCCGTGTGGGTGGTGCCCGTCGCGCATCGCAGCACAATCCTGGCGCGGAGGGCCAGCGCCTGCGCCGTGGTGGGGCGGCGCGCATACTGCTCAAGCGTGGTCCGTTCAGACGGACTCAGTACAAATCCAAGAACGGGGCGGCCAAGTCGCATGTGGTGTCCCTCCTGCTTGTACACCACGTACGAATCTGACCGCACTATTGTTTCGCGTTTTTGTGACTCAGTACACTAGCAGGCTGCTGAAAAACTCGACCGTGTAGGGGATCGACTGGTGACTGCGGTTGTACTACGATGCGGCTATGCGTGGTGACGATCAGCAGACCGGCCATCTCTTCAGCTATCTCTCTCCCGAGCAACGGGTCCCAGCCGACCATCCGCTCCGCGCCGTGCGCCAGATGACCGACGAGGCGCTCCGCACGTTGGCACCAGCCTTGGAGCGGCTGTATTCGACGACGGGGCGTCCGTCGATTCCGCCCGAGCAATTGCTCCGCGCGCTGCTCCTCCAAGTGTTGTACACGGTCCGGAGCGAACGGCTGTTGATCGAGCAGTTGGACTACAACCTCTTGTTCCGATGGTTTGTCGGCCTCAGCATGGATGACGCCGTGTGGCATCCCACGACGTTCACCAAGAATCGCGATCGCTTGTTGGCGGGCGACATCGCCGCCCAGTTCTTCGACGCGATTAAGGCGCAAGCCCGCGCGGCGGGACTCTTATCCGACGAGCATTTCACGGTGGACGGCACCCAGTTGGAGGCGTGGGCCAGTCTCAAGAGTTTTCGCGCGCGCGACAGCGGTCCGCCCGAGCCGCCCGAGGATCCCGGGAATCCGTCGGTCAATTTCCGCGGGGAGCGTCGCGCGAATGCCACGCACGCGTCCACGACCGATCCGGACACCCAACTGTATCGGAAAGGGCACGGGCAAGCCGCGACGCTGTCGTACTTGGGCCACGTGCTCCTCGACAATCGTCATGGTCTCGTCGCCAATGTCTGCGCGACGGCCGCGACCGGGACGGCCGAGCGCGACGCGGCGCTGTGCCTGGCGAGTGTGAGCATTCCGCCAGGCGGCACGCTCGGCGCGGACAAGAGCTACGATGCCCGGGCGCTGGTGGCGGACCTGCGGGCCATCGGCATCACGCCGCATGTGGCCCAGAAGAAATACAGCGCGATCGACGCGCGCACGACCCGGCATCCGGGCTACGTCATCAGTCAACGCAAACGAAAACTCGTGGAGCAAGTCTTTGGCTGGATGAAGACGGTGGGCGGGCTGCGGAAGCTCCGGCATCGCGGCGGTCCCCTCGTGGACTGGATGCTGACTTTCGCGGCCGCCGCCTATAATCTGGTCCGTCTCCGCACACTGAGGGCGCCCGCATGACACCGAGACCGGGTCCGATCGGGGATACGACCACGAGGCCCGACACCATCAGGCCCCGCTCCTGTGGCCGAGGCCCGCACCGCACTACGCCGTCCGACATGAGATCGGGCGCAGAGCCTCGTTTTTCAGCAGCCTGCTAGGTTCGAGGTCCGGTCTCGAAGTGATCGATGACCGCCTGGGCGACCTTGGCGCCCACCGCGCGTTCGAGTTCCTCACGACTCGCACGACGCACCCCGGCCAGAGAGCCGAACGTGATCAGCAGTTGCTTGCGACGTCGTGGTCCGATCCCGGCCACGTCATCAAGTTCCGATCGAAGAGTACCCTTGGCCCGCCTGGACCGATGGAACGTCACGGCGAAGCGGTGCGCTTCGTCGCGGATCTGTTGCACCAATCGCAGGGCGGGCGACTGCTGAGGCAGTGCGATCCCCTCCATGCGGTCGCGTCGAAACAGCAGTTCTTCCTGTTTGGCCAGTCCGACGGCCACGAGCCGGTCCAGCCCGAGTTGTCGCAACGCGGCGTAGGCCGCGGTCAACTGCCCTTTGCCACCATCGATTAGAATCAGGTCCGGGAACGGCCCGCCATGTTCGAGCAGCTTCTGGTAGCGGCGCCGAACCACTTCTTCCATGGACGCGTAGTCGTCGGGCAATGATGCGAAGGCATCAGCGTGCGCGGACACACCCCGGATGGCAAATTTCCGGTATTCACTGCGACGCATCCGGCCTTCCACACACATCACCAGGGAGGCGACGGTGTTCGTGCCCTGGAGGGTGGAAATGTCGAAGCACTCGATGCGCCTCGGTACCGTGGGCAGGTCCAGGATTCGCCGGAGCGTATCGAGCGCCTCGAATGCAAGGACGGCTGCGTCACCGAAGCGCGTGTCGTAGGCCAGCGTCGCGTTGCGCAGGGCGAGCTCCACGAGGCCGCGTTTGTCCCCCCGACTTGGGACCAGCAGTTGCACGCGGCGGCCGGCGCGGGCGGTCAACCACGCTTCGAGTGGCTCGCGCGCATCGGGCGCGAGTTCATCTGACAGCAGCACCTCCGGAGGCGCTTCGTGGTCCGCATAAAACTGCTGCAACGCCGACTCCAGGACCTCGGCCGGACCCACAGAGGGGGATGAATCCACATAGGGGGACGGGTGTCGATCTGTGGAAAACTCCGCGCTCATCGCATT
>JACDEN010000357.1 GCA_013816415.1 Planctomycetota bacterium | reverse complement strand
GGCTTGCTGCTGATCGGCAGCTGGCGCGCACGCGCTGCGCGGGTGGGCTGACCGCGCCCACTGCGGCCCTTGCGGGCCCTCCGCATCCGGCACGCTGCCGCCCATGAGCGACGCTCCTCCGGCCTGGCGCGGCATCCCGTCCGCGCATCCCCGACTGTTCGGTTCGCTGGAGCGGCTGCGCGGCCTCGCGCGCGAGCGGCCCGAGGCGTACCAGCGCATGCGCGTGATCGCCCGCGAGCGTGGGGTCGAGGATTCGTCCGAGCCCGATCCCTACGCGCGCATCGTCCACCGCTGCAACAAGCTCATCTCGATGGCGCTGGTCGCCGCGATCGATGGCGATGCGGCGTTCGCGCGCCGCACCGTCGAGGTCGCGCTGTCCTGGCATGTCGACCAGCCACCGCAGGTCGGGCATGTGTGGTTCGGCGGAGACATGGCGTACTGCGCCATCGTCTACGATTTGTGCCACGCCGCATGGACACCCGAGGAGCGCGCGCGCCTGTTCAAATACCTCGGCGCGTGCCGCGACGCCAATGTCGACGAGGAGCCGAGTCCGTTCCACAACGGCTGGTATGGCTACAAGCATTTCGGTTTCGGCATCGCCGCGATGGCGACCCTCGGAGAATGGGCGACGGCCCCCGTCATCCTCGCCAAGCTCGACCACGACCTCGAGCACTTCGCCAACCCATCGCTGGAATTCAGCGGCGCTGGCGGCTGTTTCGCCGAAGGCTTCTACGTCCACTACTGGACCTACGAGTGGCTGATGTTTTGCGAGACCGCCTGGCTGTGCGCTGGCGTCGACATCTTCAAGGGCTGTCCGTCCTTCTACCGCAACCGCGCCGTCGCCAGCATGTTCGAGATGTATCCGGGACTGCATGAGCGAGGTTCACGGCGCGGCGTCGCCTATGGCGATGCCGGTGGCCGCAAGTTCGTGACCGAACGCGAGCGCGACAAGGCTCGCGCCGCGCGCAACATCCTGGTCGGCCGTTTCCGCGAGGATGCGGCGCACCAGGCGGTGGCCGCGTATCAGGCGCAAACGCCCGGCTGCGGCGCCGACGAGAATGCGTACAAGGACTTCCTGTGGGACGATCCCGCCGTGCGACGCGGCGACCTGGCGTCCTTCAAGCGATCGCATGTCGGCGTCGCCGCCGGCATGGTCTACGCCCGCAGCTCGTGGGATGAGGATGCCACCTACTTCTCCTTCAAGTGCGGCAAGCGCTTCACCGCGCACCAGCACCTCGACAACGGCCACTTCTATATCTGGCACCAGAATGAACTCGCCTCCCGCGGCGGCCACTACGTCGACTTCGCCGGTAGCCACGACGTCAACTACTACATCCGGTCCATCGCCCACAACACGGTGCTGGTGCACGATCCCTCCGAGGTGTTCCCGTTCCTCATGAAGGGCATGCAGGCCTGGCCCGCCAACGACGGTGGCCAGAAGTGGCCATGGGTCGGCACGCCCTTCCGCCACAACGGCTCGCCGACCGACAAGCAGGTGTGGCTCGCGAACCGCGAGCTCGGTGACATCGCCGACCTGCTGGCATGCCACGACGCCGGCTCGTGGCTCTATACCGGCGGTGATCTCACGCGATCGTATGCGTCGTCGAAGCTGAAGCTGTTCACCCGCCAGATCGTCTACATCCGCCCGAGCACCTTCGTCATCTGCGATCGTGTCGAGTCGACCGATCCGTCGTTCCGCAAGACCTGGGTGCTGCAGGCCGCCAAGATCCCCACCGGATCCGCTCCGCGCCTCACGGTGACCAACGGCGGTGGCCGGATGACGGTCGAGACGCTGCTGCCAGCCGATCCGGTGGTGTCGCTGCATCATGGCGATGACCTCTACGTGTATGGTGGTCGACGCTTCATTCCCGGCCGCGACACCGGCCCGTGCGCCGAATGCCGCATCGAGATCTCGCCGGGAACGCCGGCGGCGTTCGACGGCTTCGTGCATGTGCTCACCACCACCGACACCGGCGCGCCCGAGGCCGCTCCGGCGCGCCTCGAACGCACCGCCGGACGGCTGGTGGTGACCGTTCCCGGCGCGGTGGTGCGGTTCGACGTCGCGACCTTCGGCGGCTCGATCACCATCGGGGGCGCTGAACATGCGCTTCCCGCACTGCGCGCCGAGGAGCGGGCTCCGGCTGATCTGCGTTGAGCAATCGTCAGCGGCGGGCGCGATGACTGCGGCCGACGTCCGACGTCCCTGAGGTTGGACCGCAATGAGACCATCGAGACCAGCGAACACGTGAAGGCGATGCGTCTGCAGAGAGCGCCGTCGTTTCGCTGTCTGACCAGTGCGGGTCGGCCCTCCAAGCCATCGAACGCTGGGGGCTGGTGCCAGCATCCACGGTGACGGGAAGCCGGAGCACGCGTCCGGCGCACCAGTCGCCCTCGGCGATCTGCATGGCATATCGGCTCTGCGCCCATGGACGCGAGATGCTGTACCGCATCCCGGTGAGCGTCGCGGGACGTCGAGGCTATTTCGCCTTCGCCGGCTTCGGACCGTAGCAGACCACGCCTTCGGAGCCGTTCACGTAGAGGCAGCCGTCCGCGATGGTCGGATTCCGCGGCTGACCGAGCTTCGCATCCAGCGGCAGTTCGCCGATCGCAGCGCCGCGTTTGAGATCGTGGAACCGGATCGATCGCTGTCCGGTCACCACCAGGATCCCGTTCTTGCCGCCGCCCTGCGCGATGGCGAGCGCGGCATGGTTGCAGGCGCGTTCGCCTCCGCCATACGGCGGATCGGTACGGGCCTGCCAGGCCGCCGACTTCCCCGCCTTGTCGCCCTCGGTCGGGATCCCCGCGAGCGCTCCGGTGTCGGTGAGCACCACGCACATGCCGCGGCCGTGGGCCGGCGGGTGGGTGGCGCGCGCACCGCAATTCAGCGACCACACGTCCTTGCCGGTGGCGGGATCCATGCAGTGCAGTTTCGCCGAGTCCTTCTCGCCGCTGGTTGCATACGCATACCGGCCGTCGCACGAGACGCCGCCCCACGATCCGTCGCGCGTCCAGCTCTCGGATCCGTCGGACTGCTTCAATCCGAAGATCCCATCCTTGTGCTTCTTCGCGGTCGGTCCCGTCCAGGTGGCGCTGACGAACACCATGCCGCAGCCCTGGGCGATCGAGCAGAACGGCATCTCGTCCTTCATGCGCACGCCGTCGTCGCGCAGCGCCTGCCATTTCATCCCGCCATCGAAGCCGTAGGCCCACACTCCGGTGCCGTCGTTGTCGAGCTTCAGGGCGCAGCCTTTGACGAAGATGCCGGCCTTCGCGTCGACGCTGATGTTGCCCCAGCTGTCGGCGCCGCCGCCCAATCCTTCAGCCGTCCCGTCCTTCCAATGCACCTTGCCGAGCCCGTCGTCGTTGAACCACACGTGATCACTGGCGATGGCGATGACGCAGCCCCAGCCCCAGTCGTGCTTGTGCGACCACTCCCACGCCGTCTTGCCGGTCTCGGCATCGAGTCCGACCAGGTAGGGATTGTTCGCCGGATCGCCGATCTTCGCGTTGTGGTTGTGGTCGCCCGTGCCTTCGAGCACCACGCGATCGCCCTGCGCCACGATGTACGCCACCGCCGACACCGGCGCGGCCTTCATCCACGCCCAGCGCGGGGTCAGCGGAAACGCCAACCCGCCCGTGGTCGAGAAGGTGCAGCCCGCATCGCAGCCGAATTGCGGCCAGGCATGGGTTTCGACGGCGACGAAGGTGTCCTCCGGCTTCGGCGGATCGACGGCGGGCGCGGCGGCGATGGCAGCGCCGAGGAGTGCGATGCGGAGGAGGTTCCGTTCCATGGCGAAAGGATACGTCGCGGTCGGCCGCGCGCTGAAGGGATTTCGCTGCGGATCCGCGTGTCCGAGCAGCCGCCGTGGTGATGTACCAGGCATTGATCGCGCGCCTTGCGCCCACGTCCGTGCTCATTACCCTCATGACCATGCGTTCGTCCGCGTCCCTCTCGTCGCTTGCCGTAATCGCCTGGAAACATCCAGACCGGCGGGACGTCGTGTAGCGGTTCGAACAACCACCACAGACCACCCCGCCGGGAATCCGGCGGGATTTTTTCGTTTCCAGGAGCATGCCATGCGCTTCTTCAGCACTCCCACCACCACCACCACCGGCCGCGGACCGGCGCCAGCGGTCCTGGCGGTCATCCCACGCGCCGCGATGTTCCGTCTCGCGCGG
>JACDEN010000356.1 GCA_013816415.1 Planctomycetota bacterium | reverse complement strand
GTGGTTTCCGAACGTTTCCAGCGCCACCGCCGCCGCGCGGCGATGACCAGCCTGCTGGTCGGCTTCGGCATGCTCGGCCTGAAGATGACGGCCTACATCGCCACTGGTTCTGCCGCGATCCTCACCGACGCGCTGGAATCGGTGGTGCACGTGGCCGCCACCGCCTTCATGTTCTTCTGTTTCCGGCTCGCGGCCCAGCCGCCAGACGCGAACCATCCCTACGGCCACGGCAAGGCGGAGTTCCTGTCCGTTGGATTCGAGGGCGGGATGATCCTGCTCGCCGCACTGGCGATCGTGTGGGCGGCCATCCGCGCGCTGGTCATCGGCAATCCGATCAGCGACATCACCATCGGATTCTGGCTGATCGCCGGCGCGGCGGTGATCAACCTGCTGCTCGGCACCTATCTGCTGCGCGTCGGCAGGCGCACCTCGTCGACCATCCTGGTCGGCGATGCCTACCATGTGCTCAGCGACGTGTGGACCAGCCTGGGCGTGATGATCGGCGTCGGCCTGATGTGGATGGTCGAGGACGAACGGACCCGCTTGCTCATCGACAGCGGCGTCGCCATCGCGCTCGCGCTCTTCATCGTCTACACTGCCTCCAAGCTGATCCGCGAGGCGGTGGGCGGGCTGCTCGACGAGGTCGACAACAAGCTCCTGCAGCGCGTGGTGAATGCGATCAACGAGATCCGCGATCCCAACTGGATCGATGTCCACAACCTGCGCCTGCGCTCGAGCGGCGACCTCGCCCACATCGACTTCCACCTCACGGTCCCCGGCGACTGGACCATCGCCCAGGGCCACGGCGCCGAGGAGCGGCTCGAGAAGCACATCCTCGACCGTCTCGGCACGCGAGGATCGGTGATGATCCATCTCGACTATCCGCGCGAGGGCGAGCACCTGCCCCACCCGGCCAACGAGTCCGAGGCGCCGATGATCACGCTCCAGCTGGCGACGCGCATCAAGGACGAGTGACCCGCGCCGCTCCGTAATTACTAGACTTTACGTTGACCTCATGCTTTTTCTGTGAGAATGCGGCCTTCCCGAAAGGTCCCCATGAACGCGAGCTTCCGCGCCGTCGCCGTCCTGGTCTTCGTTGCTGCGAGCGCCGTCGCCGCGCAGACAGAGGGGGTACCGCCGGAACAGGCCGCCAAGCAGCGCGCGATCGCCGCCGCCCAGGCCTCGGTCCGCTCGGTGAAATCCGCGGCTGCGCCGACCTCGTTGGCGAGCTTCACTTCGGCCGGAACTCCGACGACGAGCGTCCAGATCCAGGGCGTCGCCGGCGCGGGCAGCGTGAACCGCTTCGATACCATCGAACTCGTGGTTTCATTGACCATCAATGGCGGCTCGGCGGCCAACGTCGATCGTCCGTACGAGGTCGAGGCGGCGCGTGGAGGACTCGATCTCTCCGCCGATTTCACATCCCCCAGCGGCGTCGTCCGCCACGTGAATGGATTCTATGACGGCGTCTCGACCCCGGGACAGTGGAAGATCCGCTTCGTTCCCGATCAGATCAGCACGACCGTACCATGGACCTACACCGTCACCGCCAAGGGCGGCACCACCGCCACCGCGACTGGTTCGTTCACTTGCGCCGCCCAGAGCTCGATCGCCAGCAAACGCGGCTGGCTGCGGGTCGACGGCAAGGGTTTGCGCTTCAGCGGCGACAACGGCTGGTTCTGGGGCCTCGGGCACAACACCGGTTGGAAGGAGGACGTCGAAGTCCCGTCGGCGGCGGTGATGCGCAGCAATGGCGAGAACGTGCTCAGCTTCTGGATGGCCGAGCCGTGGATCCAGCAGGGGCGCGATCCCGTCACCAACGAACTCCTCCCCGCGCGGCGTGCACCGCTCGAAAACGTCGGCAGCGGACTCGGGAACTACAACCAGTCGGCGTGCGCTTACATCGACAGCGTCGTCGCCAATGCAGAGGCCGCAGGCCTGTACCTGGTGCCGTCGCTGTGGGCGCACGATGAGCTGCGCGATGCCAACGCACCGTGGGGGAACGCCTCGTGGGGGAACAATGCGTACCAGAGCGTCTGTCCGAACGGACCATCCGACTTCTTCATCACCACGACCGGCAGCCCCGCAATCGACACCGAGGCGTGGCACTACCAGAAGAACCGCTACCGCTACATCATCGCGCGCTGGGGCTGCAGCCCGGCGATCGCCGGGTGGGTGGGATTGGTCGAGATCGACGGGACCGCCGGGATCTACGCGAACGGCGCCAGCTGGGCTGGGAGTGTGCGCACCTACCTCGCGGGCATCGATCCGTTCCGGACGAATCTCGGCAAGTATCCGTTCGTCGTCACCAAGACCGACAACGCCAGCAGCGATGCCGCCACCTTCCCGAGCTTCCTCGATCTGATGGCGTGCGATTCGTATAAGAGCCAATCCAACGATTACGCCATAGCCGCGACGATCGCCGGCGAGGTGGATACCATGCGCGGCTACGGCAAGCCGTGCTTCCACTCGGAATTCGGCGGAGACATCGGCGGCGCGTCCCCCGCATCGCAGCCGACCCATCTGCACAACGGCATCTGGGCCGGACTGTGCTCGGGCGACGCGGTCTCGCCGCTGCTCTGGACCGACGGCGGATCGTTCCCCATGGTGGATCCGGCGACCACGACCGGAGCGGCCATGCTCGCACACTACCGCTCGCTGTCGGTCTTCGCCGCATCGCTCACCTACCTCGGAAGGCCGGAACTGGTGAAGGCGCTTCCCTCCTTCAGCTCGACCGCGGTGCGCGGATGGGGCATGCGCCTCGGCACCAGCAACGACCGCGGATTCGTCTGGTGCCAGAGCACCCAGGCGCTCAACCGGTTCTCGACCCGCCCGACGATCACCATCGGCAGCCTCGTCAACACGACCTACCGCGCGACGTGGTACGATGCATGGACCGGCGCCACCGTCGAGACCATCACCGTGCGCGCGACCAAATCCGGCAACACCTACAGTCTCAGGGCGTCGATCCCGAACAGTCTCGCTGCTGCGGACATCGCGATGAGCTTCCAGCCCGCCTCCGAGGCGGTCGTGCCGTTCGGGAGGACCCTTTCGACCATGACCGTCGCGGGATCCTCGGCGGGCGCAGGCACCTCGTCAGGTGACGACGCCGGCCGTGGTTGCGGTCTGGGCGCGGGCATCTCGATCGTGCTGCTCGGCCTGTCGCTGGCGATCCGCCGGCGTAGCCCCCGCGCCTGAATCAGAGCGACGAGGCCTCTTCCAGCAGGCCCTTCAGCTCCTTCATGAAGGCGGCGCCATCGGCTCCATCGATGTAACGATGGTCGGCGGACAGCGTCAGGCTCATGAGCTTCGCGGGGAAGAACCCGCCATCGCGGATGGTCAACTCGTCGCGGATCCGTCCGATCGCGAGGATGCCGCTCTGGCCCGGCGGCACGATCGCGACGAAGCGGTCGACCGGGAATGCGCCGAGATTCGAGAGCGTGAAGACCGCTCCGGCGTAATCCTCGGGCGCGAGCTTGCCGGTGCGCGCCTTCTCGACCAGCTGCGCCGAGATCACGGCGATGTCGGCGATGGCCGCGACGTCGCAGTCGGTGACCACCGGCACGATCAGGCCGCCAGGGATCGCAACCGCGAAGCCGATGTGCACGCGATCGTGGTACTGGATGCCGGCGTCGGTCCACTGCGCGGCGAAGGCCGGGAAGCGGCGGATCGCCAGCGCGCAGGCCTTCGCGATGATGTCGCCGAAGCTCACCTTGCGTCCGGCGGCCTTCTCGGATTCGCGGCGCGCGATCATCGACGCCGCATCGACCGTGACCTCGAGATTGAAGGCAGGGATGGTGGCTGCCGAGGCCGCCATGTTCGCGGCGATGGCGCGGCGCATCGGGCCCGGCTTCTCGAGCTTCGCGACCAGCGGAGACAGGGGGGCGCGCGCTTTGGCAGACGGGCCGCTGCCGCGCAGCGAGGCCAGGTCCTCGAGCATGATGCGGCCGCTGGGCCCGGAGCCCTTCACGCCGCGGAGATCGAGGCTCTTCTTCAAGGCAGCGGCGCGCGCCGCCGGAGAGATCGCTCCGATCGCGTCGAGGTAGCCGCGTACATCTGATTCGGTGATGCGCCCGTTCTCTCCCGAACCCTCGAGGATCGCCACCGGGACATCGCTCGCGGTGGCGAGCTTGCGCGCGCGCGGGCTGATGAACACGCGGCCGTTGCGCGCCGGTTCGAT
>JACDEN010000355.1:3808-4181 GCA_013816415.1 Planctomycetota bacterium | reverse complement strand
GGACATGGAGACGACGCCGATTATGAGCGCGGCTGCGATGGGCAGTGAGATCTTGAGGGACATGGGTATTCCTGTCGTGGTGGGGAGGACGTGGGATGGACCGTGCCGTGGGCTGACCAGCAGCTCACGCCAATGGCTGGTGGAGGACGATGTGCCCGGGATGTCGGCTGTCGCCGAGGCGTCCTTCATGCCGTCGAGCAGCAGAACGACCGAGGTCGCGACCCCCAGGGTGCGCAGCCGGTGGCGCAAGGATTCGACCCCGCGATGGACGCGCTTCTTCGCGCTCTCCGCTGAGATCCCCAGCGCTCGGCTGACGTCGGGAATGCTGAGTCCATCGAGGTGATGCAGCGCGACCGCCGCACGGTTGCCTTCG